>NZ_JBSVWN010000018.1:0-92668 GCF_054071325.1 Pseudomonas sp. SDO5215_S409
GCCACGGTAAACCGTTAGCCCACTGTTGGGTAGGTGGGGTTTATGGATCGCATACGATTCGGGCAATCAGATTATCGGCATGACGGCCACTTTGGAGCCAAATAGCGTAACCATCCAGCAAAGCCAGAATCGCCTCAAAGTGGCAGGCCAAAATGGCCTCATCGATATCCAGATCTCGGCTTTTGGCATATGCGTAGAAAGCCTGGATCGCGCGCAGGTGCGCCGCAGCCGTATTGTAAGCGCGGTGCCTGAGTTTGAGTTGGACGTAGATGAACGGAATGAGTATGGGCAACGGAGTCGCATCACCAGCTTGTACAAGCAGCGGTAGTCGTTGACCTGAAGAGAAACGGCACTGAATCAGTCTCATCGGCAGCCACCTCATTCAAGGATTCGTCATGAACACTCTGGACATAGCCCGTTGAGAGAGTAGGCGTCAACAACGAATTCGTCGAATCAGTCACTTAGGCAGCTCATGAACATTTATGACATGGCCTGTCGTTTAACATAATATACATTATGCGTATCTTCATATCGCCTAATCAGGGGCAGTACCCGTCAAACCTCAACAAGCAAAACCCCTATCCACTTCACACCTGAGCAAACCCGCCATCCACAAACATTTCGCTGCCTGTCATGAAGCTGCTCTCATCCGACGCCAGGAACAACGCCGCCGCTGCGACTTCTTCTGCCTGGCCGATTCGGCCCAGTGGAATCTGTGCAGTCATGTCATCGATGATCGTATCTTTCTGACCTGTGCCAGACAGCACCAGGTCCAAGCCTGGTGTCGAGATCGGTCCAGGTGAAAGTACGTTGACGCGAATGCCGGTGCCTTTGAGGTCCAGCGCCCAGTTCCTGGCGAAATTACGCAGTGCGGCTTTTGTCGCACTGTAAACGCTGAACGCGGGTGTGCCCATGGTGCCTGTGGTCGAGCCCGTCAGAATGACTGAGCCTTGTTGACTCATCAGCGTCAGCGCTTTTTGTACGGTGAACAGCGTGCCTTTGACGTTGACGCCGAATGTGCGATCAAAGGATTCTTCGGTGATCGAGCCCATTGGCTGGAAATCACCCAGGCCCGCATTGGCGAACAGCACATCGATTCGGCCTTTCTCCGCTTTGATGTGCGTGAAGATGCGCTCCAGGTCGCCCTGGTTGGAAATGTCGCCCTGGATGGCGACGGCTCCATAGCCGATGAGTCGCAGCGCCTTGTCCAGTTCTTCCTGCCTGCGTCCCACAATCACGACCTGCGCGCCCTCAGCTGCGAAGCGAATGGCGGTTGCCAGGCCAATGCCGCTGTTGCCGCCGGTAATCACTGCAATTTTGCCGTTGAGCCTGCTCATGTTGAACTCCCGAGAATGTTGAGGCCCAACTCTAGATCCGCGCTATTATTTTGAATAGTATGCACCTTTTAGTAAGTACTCTACTCAGCGAGTGATCCCATGTCGAATAACACGTTCAACTGCGGTCTCGACGCCGCCCTGGCGGTGATTGGCGGTAAATGGAAACCGTTGGTCCTTTTTTATCTGGCGAAGAATGTTCACCGCTACGGCGAACTGCGTCGCGCGATTGGGGGTGTGACTGACAAGGTGCTGATCCAGCAACTCAAAGAGTTGGAACGCGATGAAATTATCTCGCGCATCGATTATCAGGAAATACCGCCAAAGGTTGAATACTCACTCACGCCGTTCGGACATTCCTTGGCCATGGCGCTTGGCGCATTGTGTACCTGGGGAACGGAGCATATGCAAACCGTCGAACGTATCAGTGAGCGTCGAACGAACGCCCTCTCTAAAGGGAACCTCCCTTCAAATTTCCCCACTCAATAACATCCCTAAAAATCATCCCTTCCTGAATGGCCACTCACATGAACAAACTTGGCAACATAGCAACCTGGGCCGGTAATGTTTTCAAAAGTAATGCCGAGGATTCTGCGCAGGCCCAGGATAAAAAAGCCAAGGCCTCGAGTGCGACCGTCGAGCGTCCGGACATTTCAAATATCGATTGTGTGGGTGCTGCAGTTGCTGTGCCTAGGCTCAAGCAAGCGTTGCGTTCATTTCCGCACAACGAATTCGATCTTGAGAAAGTCGCCAAAAACTTGAAATTATCAGCCGCTATCGGCGACGGCGCTTGTGTGGGTCTGAGCCTTACATGGCTTGAAGGCGTGATGCAGCGGCCGAATAAAAGCCCTGTCAATAAAAACGGTTGCCTCGTTACGAACGCCGGGTTGCAGACGGCGTTCGCCAGTCAGCGAAACTACGAAGGTAAACACGCCAAGGCACTGGCCACACTAGGCAATTTATCGCCGGAGGCCGCTTCGCGTGCGGCCACGCAGGCGCTGTTCAATGAACATCGGTTAAGCGCAGCTACAGTGTCCGGCGGGCTCGACGAAGAGCATCTGGCCTCTCTGATTGCCACGCCTGGGCACTACATTATTGCGTTAACCGGTTTCAGTGACGGCCACTGCCTGGCAGCTACGACGTTGCCCGCCCATGAGCACGAGCCCAGAATCACGGTGTTTGACCCGGAAGCGGGTGAATTCAAAATGCATACGGATGAGGCCGAGTATTTTCTTACAGCCCTCAACGCCCGTTACAAAACTGTGGGCTGGAATTACTCAGGGATGGACGTCTTCTCTCTGCGGGCAAACACCCAGGCCGCCAACCGGGGATAACCGCCCCGCTCCCCAACAAAAAATGAAAACCTCATAACTCAACTAAATGACTATTTAGTTGAGTTATCCCCCTCCCCACCCCGAACAAACGCCAACACCCTCTGCAACATCACCTCACACGCCTGCAACTGCGCCACGCTGATAAACTCATCCGGCTTGTGCCCCTGTTCCATGCTCCCTGGCCCGCACACCACGGTCGCGATCCCCACTTCATCAAACAACCCGCCTTCGCTACCAAACGCCACGGTGCTGAACGCGTGCGAGCCGCAAAAGTCGGCCACCCACTGCGCGGCCTGGCTGTCTGCGGGTGTGGACAGCCCCGGGTAGCTGGACAGCTTGCGAAATTCAATGGTCGATTGGGCGCTGACCGCACGCATCGCGGGCAGCAGGTGGTGTTGGGCGTAGTCGCGTAGTTGGTTGGCCACCCGCCAAGGGTCTTGCGCCGGCAGTGAGCGTATTTCGAAGTCAAAATGGCAGTGCTCGGGCACGATGTTCAGTGCCCTGCCCCCTCTGATCATGCCGGTTTGCACGGAGGAAAACGGGGGGTCGAAATGGTTGTCCAGCAATTGGGGGGCCTTGAGGATTTCACCCAGTCGGCCCAGTTCCGCGATCAGGCGTGCGGCGTATTCGATGGCGTTTACGCCCTGCGGCGCGTAGGCCGAATGGCAGGCGGCGCCGTGCACGTCGCAGCGCATCGCCAGTTTCCCCTTGTGGCCCAGCACCGGTTTGAGTTCGGTGGGTTCGCCGATCACGCACAGCAGCGGCTTGACTGGGCAATGCCGGAACCACTCGATGAGTGAACGCACGCCCAGGCAGCCCACTTCTTCGTCATAGGACAACGCAATGTGCACAGGCATGCGCAACGGGGCCTGGACCAGTGCCGGTACGCAGGCCAGCACGCAGGCGATGTAGCCTTTCATGTCGGCGGTGCCGCGCCCGTACAGCTTGCCGTCCTGCTCCGTGAGTTCAAACGGCGCAACGCTCCAGGCCTGGCCGTCTGCTGGCACCACGTCGGTATGCCCCGACAGCACAATGCCGGGCACGTCCGCCGGGCCGATCGTGGCCAATAGGTTGGCCTTGCTCTTTTGAGCATTGAACAGCAGCTGGCAGCTCACACCAAAACGCTGCAAGTAGTTGCGCACGAAGTCGATCAGCGCCAGGTTCGACTCCCGGCTGGTGGTGTCAAAGCTGACCAGTTGCGCCAACAGGTCGCGGCTGTTGCTCATCGCTCATCTCCCGGTACGGCGTAGCCCGGGGCGGTCGCCGGGTAGATCGCGCGGTCGATGTAGTCCTGCATTTGCCCGCGATAGGCCTGCCACAGCGTGTCGAGCGCCGCCAGCGGGTCGGTGTCGGCCCAGTCCACGCGTAGATCGACGATCGGCCAAGTGAAGTCCCCCACTACCCTCAAGGCCGCCGAATGCACCGGCCCCGCTTCCCCGCCTTCGGCCAGGCCTGCCTGCAACGCCGCCATGAGCCGGTCGGCAAGGTCGCCCGGCGTGGTTTCAAACGTGTGCACCATGGCTGTGACCACACCGGTGTTGGCCAACATGTTCCCGGCGGCCACGCAGCACTCGCCGCTGAGTGCCTTGTGAATGCCCAAGGTGTTTGCCCCGCTGAAATGCGCGGTTTTGCCGGTGTGATCAATGGCAATCAGTTGGCGGTATTGGCTGTACCCGTATTGCCCCAGCGCTGCGATGATCGCCTCGTCGGGTGTCAGGCCCTGCTCCAGCAAGTCAAGGGTCAAGGGGCCCAATGCCGGCAAGGTGATGTTTTGTGACGACACCGCGCCGATCCCCGGGCGCAGCCACGGGCAACGGGCGCCCACGGCAATGCTTGAGGAGCTGATGGCGATGCCGAACTGGCCGGTGTCCGGGCAGTGGGCGACAACAGAAAAAGTCATGGGCGCTCCTAGTGATCAGGGCTCAGTCGAGCAACGAGGCGTCGGCCGCGATCATCAACTGCTTCATTTCTTCAAAATGCTGGCGGGAAAAATCAGTGATCGTTTCCCACCCGCGCGCTGTTTTTTCGGCGATGTCATCCGACAGCACCCGTAACGGCTGGCCGGTGGACCAGGCCGTCACCAGGATTTGGCAGGCCCGCTCCAGGGTCCAGATATCGTCGAAGGCCTCACCGATGTCCGACGCAATCACCATCACCCCGTGGTTGCCCATCAACAGGCGGCGCTTGTCCCCCAGCAGCCCGGCCAGCCGTGCGCCCTCGGCCTCGCTGTCGGCCATGCCGCCGTACATTTCATCCACGGCAATGCGGTTGAAATAACGTGCGCTGTTCTGGTCGATCGGCGGCACGTGGGGTTTGGCCAGGCACGCCACTGCCGTGGTGTGCACCGGGTGCAAGTGCAGCACGGCCCGCGCGTGCGGCAAACGCTGGTGGATCTGCCCGTGAATGGCCCACGCCGTCGGGTCCACCTGCGGGTGATCGGCGCACCCGCTGTCGTCGGCATCGAGCAGCAGCAAGTCACTGGCACGAATGCGCGAGAAATGCTTCCACTTGGGGTTGATCAAAAACTGTTTGCCATCTGCCGAAACGGCCGCGCTGAAATGGTTGGCCACCGCTTCATGCATCCCCAAATGGGCGACGATGCGAAAGGTGGCCGCCAAATCGATACGGGCGTTCTCCTCGATTGATAACGCCATGTGGCTCTCCTCAAGGCTTGGGCATCAGCTCGGCAATATCGGCCTCGGTCGGCGCCTGAAAGTTGTACTTCTTGAGCAGCGCGGCGTATTCAGGCGTGGCGCTGTATTGCTTCAAGCCCGCCACCAGCGCGTTCTTGACCTCATCGTTGCCCTTTTTCACCCCCAGCCCGTTCAGCACCGGGTAGATCAACGTGTCGGACGAAATCACCACCCGGCCTCCGAGTTTTTCCACCGCGCCGCGCGCCACCGCCGCGTCGGTGATCTGCGCCTCGACGGCATGCGCCAGCATCGCCTGGGTGGTTTGCGGGTCGGTGCTGTACTCGCTCAGTTCGATGGGCTTCAGGCCCTTCTTCACGCAGTAGTCATCAGACAGCTTGTGCATCTGTTGCAGCCAGGACGTCGCCGCCATGGAGCCGATTTTGTGGCCGCAAAACTCTTCCGGCTGCTTGGGCTGGTAATCGCTGCCCTTGAGCGCCAGGATCGACTCACCGCTTTTGAGGTAGGGAATCATGTCGATCACCTTCACCCGCTCGGCCGTGATGTACATCGACGAGTTGGTCACGTCAAAACGAGCGCCCTGAAGGCCCGTGATCAGGTTGGGAAAGCGCGTGTCGACGGTTTCCACCTTGCGCCCCATCACCTTGGCGAGGCCATCGAGGAACTCAATGTCAAAGCCCGCGGGCCGGTTGTTGTCCATGTACTCGTAGGGGAAGAACGTCACGTCGGAACCGGCGATGATTTTTCCGTCCTGTTCAAAAGCCGAGGCCGTCAACGACGTCATCGCAACAGCGGCGCCCAGCAGAGTCAGGGCGATGGGGCGTACAAGCACACTTAACGTTGTCATGGTAATTCCCGCAGGGTTGGCAAAGGGGTTAGGCGGTGACCGGATCCTGTCCGGCCTGTTGTACAAAAAAAGAGGCGCCACGCGGTTTTTGCGGCAAGCGCAACTGGTGGGCCGTGGAGCGCACCAGGCCGCTCTCCTCCCCCGCCACCAGCCGCCCGGCATGGCGACTGGGCAACGGGTTTTCACCAAACGGCAGCGCGTCCTCGGCGGCATACACGCTGATGAACAGCGTGCGCGGCCACTCGGTTTCATTGGGGCTGGAGGCATGCAACACCCGGGTGTGCATGAAGCACACCGAGCCTGGCGGGCCAAAACAGGCGACCGGCGCCTGGCAATGTTGCGCCACCACGTGGTCATCCACCGCCCCGGCGAAGCGTTCGCCGTGCCAGTGCGACCACAACGGGCCCTTGTGGCTGCCCGGGATCACCTGCAGCGGGCCGTTTTGCGGCGTCACCTCGCTGACCATCAGCAAGGCCGTGACGATGTCGTCATTGCTGTGGGGGGTAAACGGGAAATCCTGGTGCCATTTCACCTGGGTGGCGGTGTGCGGCAACTTGGAGTTGATCTTGCTGTGGTGAAAACGCGCACCGCGCCCGCCAATCAATTGCGCGGCGATGGCCGACATGCGCGACTGCAACGCCACGCGCTCATAGGTCGACGAAATTTCGGTGGGCGAGCTCACCCGGCGCAGCGAGGGGTGATCGGGCCGATGGTCGCCCTCCAGATCGAAACGGGCGCGCCCGTCCACGGTTTCGCCAAAGCCCTGGTCATGGCTGCGACTGTCCTCCACCCACTGGTCGAAGTCTTGTTGCAGCGCCGCCACTTCGTCGCGCCCCAGTACGTCCTGCACCACCAGGACACCGTCCCGATGAAACTGCTCGATTTGCCATTGCTCGATCATGCTGTTTCCTTCTTGTAGGTGAACACCGTCAGGGGGTCATGCCAGCGAAACATCCTTGAGGAACGCCTCGACGCGCGGATGCTTGCCGCTGCGCAGGGTGTGGGGGTGGTCGTCGCACACCACGCGGCCTTTTTCCATGAAGACGATGCGGTCGGACACCTTGAAGGCGAAGTTCATTTCGTGAGTGACGATCACCATGGTGATGCCCTCCTTCGCCAGCGTTTCGATGACCTGCAACACCTCGTTGATCTTCTCGGGGTCCAGCGCAGAGGTGGGCTCGTCAAACAGCATGATTTGCGGGCGCATCATCAAGGCCCGCGCGATGGCCACGCGTTGCTGCTGGCCGCC
Organism: Pseudomonas sp. SDO5215_S409; assembly: GCF_054071325.1. Lineage (NCBI taxonomy): Bacteria > Pseudomonadati > Pseudomonadota > Gammaproteobacteria > Pseudomonadales > Pseudomonadaceae > Pseudomonas > Pseudomonas sp. SDO5215_S409. Next base: position 7,416 of record NZ_JBSVWN010000018.1, read on the forward strand.
AGACAGTTGATGCGGGTACTTCCACGCATGGTCGAGCATGCCTACCTTGTGGAGCAGCGCGTACGCCTGCTGCTTGAGCTCGGCCAGGCCTGCAAGGCGGTGATACCGGGGGGCCATGAGCAGGTTATCGAGCACCGTCAAATGCGGGAACAGGTTGAAGCTCTGAAAGACCATGCCGATGTTCAGGCGGTGCTCGGCATGCTCGACGTATTTGGGTTTCTGCGCGCCCTGGCGGCTCAGGTGGATAAAGGGCTGGCCGTTGATGCGGATGTCGCCATTGTCGATCTGCTCCAGCCCGTTGAGCAGGCGAATCAACGTGGTCTTGCCCGAGCCGGAAGGCCCGATCACCGACACCACCTCACCCGGCTGAATCTGCAGGCTGACCGCGCCCAGCACTTCCACCTCGTTGTACGCCTTGTGCAGCCGGGTGGCCTGCAATGCAGGCCCCTCGGCGCCGCTGGGCTGTGGTCGCGCCAGGGTCGCACGTTGTTGCGTGGCCAAGGCCAGCACGCCCGCGTCGGGAACCTGCGACACCTTGCGCTGGTTCACGTCCAGGAAGCGTTCCAGGCGTTTGAGCAAAAAGTCGAACACGGTGACGATCAACACGTAATAGAAGGCCACCGCCGCCATGGTTTCCATCACCATGAAGTTTTGCGAGTACAGCCGCTGGCCCACCATCAGGATCTCGGTGAGCGAGATCACCGACACCAATGAACTGAGCTTGACGATCGAGATGTATTCGTTGGCCAGCGACGGCAGCGCCACCCGCAGTGCCTGGGGAATGATCACCCGCCACTGGATCCCCAGGAATCGCAAGCCCAACGCCCGCGCCGCTTCGCCCTGGCCCTTGGGGATCGACAGCAATCCGCCGCGATGGATTTCGGCCACATAGGCGGTTTCACACAGCACCATCGCCAACAGCCCCGCCCAGAACGGGTCGGTCAGCACCGGCGCCGTCGACGGAATAGCTTGTGGCAGGTTGTAGGTAAAAATCAGCAGGACCAACAGCGGCAGGCTGCGAAACAACCAGATGTAGCCGCGCGCTGGTAGGCTGATCAGCGGGCGGCTGGACTGCTTGGCCAGCGCCACGAAAAACCCCAGTGCAATACTGATGACCCACGTCAGCGAACTCAGTTTGATCACGGTGACCGTGGCCCGCCAAAACTCGGCATCGGCCAGCAACCCCAGCATGTAATTCCAGTTGAATGTCATCGTCGCCGCGCTCGCTAAAAAAACCCGAGGTGCGCACCTTGCGGCGTGCACCGATGAATCGAGAGTCATGGACGCAGGCACACAGGGTCAATTAGTTAAAACCGGCCCAGTGAGTCGGAAGAACCTACGCAGCGAAACAGGCGCTAAAACGCCGCCCGCCGCGCAAAAAAGCCCTGAAACAGGGCGGTATTTGAGCGCGCAGGCCCACCTCGCCACCTGGCGGTGCATGCCGGGCAATCGGAAAAATAAAATGTGCAGGCGGGCCCGGAAAATCAGGCGCGCCTAAAGAGTACCGGGGAGCGCCCGCGCGGCATGGGGGTCGAAAAAGCTCGGCGCCGCCATGCCCGGGATGTACTGGTCAGACACAAACATGCGGCAACGCTCGGTAAAGGCCGCCACCACGCGCGATATCGGGGCATTACTGGCCGTTGCGTACCCCAGCTGCATGGGCCGCACATTGCCCGCCAGGCGAATGCGGATCAGGCGCTTGCCGTCCTGGGACAAATTGCTTTTGGGCCGCGCATTGGCAATGCAATAGCCCACCCCGTTGGCCACCATGGCGCGCACGGTTTCCAGGTTGCTGGAGCGCATCACGATGTTGGGCGTGACGCCCGACTGCAGGAACAGGCTCAGGAAGTATTCCCGGCTCCAGGGCATGTCCAGCAGCACCATCGGGTAGGCGCCCAGGTCTTGCACCGAGAGGGCCGGCAGGCTGGCCAGCGGGTGATAGGCCCCCACCATGACGTAAGGCGGCAGTTGCGCCAGGGGCTGGAAGTCGATGTCGCTGCTGTTGACCAGGTCGTAGGTCAAGGCAATGTCGATCTCGGCGCTGCGCAGTTTTTCCAGCAACTCCTCGTGGTTGCCCTCGACCTGAGTGACGCGCACGCCCGGGAATGCCCGGCCAAACCCAAACACCAGCTCTGGCGTGATCGTGGGTGCCAGCGACTCCAGGCACCCCACGCGCAGCGGGCCGCGCACGCTGTTCAACGACTCTGAGGCGATGGTGTAGAGGTTGGACATCTGCTGCAAAATCAGCTTGGCCTCCTCCATCACCTGGCGCCCCACCGCCGTCAGGGAAATACCCTGCGCGTGATGGCGCACGAATAACTGAATGCCCAGTTCGGCTTCCATGTGGGTGATGGCCGCCGAGATCGACGGCGACGACACATGAATGCGCTCCGATGCGGCACTGATGCTCCCTGCTTCACCGGACGCGACAAAGTACTCCAATTGGCGCTGGGTAATTCGACTGAGCATCACGCCTCCGCAACCTTGATAAGCCAGCGCGGGATGACCGCCGGCAAGTGGGACAAAGCAGGATTCATGCCGCCCGCTCTCGGGGCGCTGAGGCCGTCGGCGCCGGGCCAGGCCGGCGGGTTCGGTTTTTCCTAAGCACTGCCCCGCACAAAAGCTGGTTTCGCCGGGTGCAAACGCCATGTGACGCTGGGGCCATTCCTGTCACCGTGAGTCGCCCGGCATGCCCACCCACACCCGCATCCGCATGTTCAACACCAAAACCACCTACCCCAACCAGGCACTGGACAACGACCTGTGCCAGGCCGTGCGCGCTGGCAACACTATTTATGTGCGGGGCCAGGTCGGCACCGATTTTGACGGCAACCTGGTCGGCCTTGGCGACCCCCGCGCCCAGGCGGAACAGGCGATGAAAAACGTCAAGCAGCTGCTTGAAGAGGCGGGCTCCGACCTGTCCCATATCGTCAAGACCACCACCTACCTCATCGACCCACGCTACCGCGAGCCGGTGTACCAAGAGGTGGGCAAATGGCTCAAAGGGGTATTTCCGATTTCGACCGGCCTTGTGATCTCAGGCCTCGGCCAGCCGCAATGGCTGATGGAGATCGATGTGATTGCCGTGGTGCCTGACGACTGGGTGCCCGCATGACTCCGCCCGTGGTGTTCTTCCTCAATGGCCCCAACGCCAACCTTTATGGCCTGGACAAGAACGGCACCTACGGCAGTGAAAGTTTCGCCGCCATCCAGGCCCGCTGCGCCCAACACGCCGCAGAGCTGGGCTTGACGCTCGAGTTTCGCCAAAGCAACCACGAAGGCGTGTTGGTGGACTGGATCCAGGAAGCCCGCCAGAGCGCAGACGCCATCATCATCAACGCCGCGGGCCTGAGCTACAGCTCGGTGCCCATCCTCGATGCGCTGCTGGCATTCGACGGGCCGATCATCGAAGCCCACATGAGCAATATCTGGAAGCGCGACAGTTTTCGTCACCACTCCTACGTGTCCAAGGCCGCCACTGGCGTGGTCGCAGGCCTCGGTGCGTTGGGCTACCGCCTGGCCCTGACGGCGATGGCCGAGCTGCTGCAACCCTGAGCACTGCGCTCAACACACCCGATAACGTTCAGGAAACTCACATGTCAGTGGAAACAATCAACACCGTAGTGGTGGGCGCAGGCCAGGCGGGCATCGCCATGAGCGAGCACCTTGGCCTCATGGGCGTGCCGCACGTTGTGCTGGAACGCAGCCGCATCGCCGAACGCTGGCGTTCGCAGCGCTGGGACTCGCTGGTCGCCAACGGCCCGGCCTGGCATGACCGGTTCCCCGGCATGACGTTCGACAACCTGTCGCCGGAAACCTTTGCGGGCAAGGAGCAGGTCGCGGCGTATTTCCAAGCCTATGTCGCCTGGCTCAAGGCTCCGGTGCGCACTGGCGTCGAGGTGCTGAGCGTGGAGCGCCACGTCGGCCGCCCGGGGTTCAAGGTCACGACCTCGACCGGGGTGATCGAGGCCATCAACGTCGTCGCGGCCACGGGGCCGTTCCAGCACCCCGCCATGCCCGCAATCGTCCCGGCCCACGCGCCGCTGCAACAGTTGCACTCCTCGGCCTATAAAAACCCCGGCCAATTGGCCGATGGCGCGGTGCTGGTGATCGGCGCCGGGGCGTCGGGCTCGCAAATCGCCGAAGAACTGCAAAAGGCCGGTAAAACGGTGTACCTCTCGGTGGGCGAACACTACCGCCCTCCCCGCGCTTATCGGGGCCGCGACTATTGCTGGTGGCTGGGCGCGCTGGGGTTGTGGGACGAGGTGAGCATCCAGCCCAAAAAGAAACACGTGGCCTTTGCAGTCAGTGGCTATGACGGCGGAAAAACCGTGGACTTCCGCCGCCTGGCCCACCAGGGCATCACCCTGGTCGGCCTGACCCAAGCCTTCACCGACGGGGTCATGCACTTCGCGCCGGGCCTGGCCGAGCACATTGCCGAGGGCGACCGGGCGTACTTCGATATCCTGCGCGACGCCGATGCCTACATAAAGGCGAACGGCCTGCCCTTTGCCCCCGAACCCGAGGCCTGGACCTTGCTGCCCGACCCCGACTGCCTCACGCACCCGGTGCTTGAGCTGGACCTGGCCGCCGCGGGCATCACCACCCTGTTATGGGCCACCGGTTTCGTCTCTGATTACCGCTGGCTCAAGGTGAACGCCTTCGACGACAAGGGCGACCCGTTCCACAAACGCGGGATTTCGGCAGAAAGCGGGATCTACTTCCTGGGGTTGCCCAACCTCGTCAACCGCGCGTCCTCGTTCATCTATGGGGTATGGCATGACGCCAAATACGTGGCAGACCACATCGTCCTGCAAAACGCCTACCGGGCCTACGCCAAGCCTTGACCGGCTCAATCGTGCCAGGTGCGGATGGCCTGGTTCACCAGCAGCGGCTGCAGGCTGCCCCGCTTGGCCACCCCCAGCAGGCAGCGCGCCAGTTGATCGCAGTCCACGCTGAAGTCGTCGTTGAACCACGACAACAGCGTGCCGAGGGGCGCAAAAAAACGCGCCAGGTCGCTGCGCGGACCGCTGAGGGCGGTCGGGCGGATATACCCCGGGCGGAACACATACAACGGGCCGCCCAACTCGCCCAATTGGCGCTCGGCGCGCCCTTTGATGCGGGTAAACAGGTTCTTGCCCCGCTCGCTCGGATCGGCGCTGCGCCCGCTCACAAAACAAAAGTGCAGCGCCGGGTTGGCCGCGTACATCGCCCGGGCGGCGGCGACCGGATAGTCCAGGGTGATGCGGATATAGTCGGGCTCGGGCACCTGGGTTTGCGAAATTCCCAGGCACCAGATACAGGCGTCGTAGTCGTGCAGGTCCAAGCCGTGGTAATCCAGGAAGTTATCGAGTATCACTTCCTTCAATTTGGGCGCGACGATTCCCAGCGGTCGCCGGGTCAGCACCAGCACATGGTGGATCTGCGGGTCGTTCAGGGCCTGGCGCAGCACTTCGCCGCCAGCAAACCCGGTGGCACCGGTCACGATGATCTTCATGGCATGTCTCCCCAAAGGCGTTTGAGAAACGGTAGCAGGTACTCAAGCACCCGGTCGGTTTCACCAAACGTGATCGCATGGCCCTTGCCTTCCAGCGGCATCACTTGCATCTGCGGCACCTGCTGGCGCAGCACCACCGACTGGGCGAACGGGTTGACGGTGTCGGCCGTGCCCCATACCGCCAGCACCGGCAACCCCGAGCGACCCAGGGCGGCATAGTCCTGCGGCTGCCAGGCCGCATCGTAGTGACGCAAGGTGTTGAGCACCCCGGCGGCAAAGCCCGGGTAGCGGGTTTGCGCCGCCATCCAGGTGGCCATGCGTTCACGGTCGGGGGACTTTTCGTAAGCCTGGTCCATCAGGTTGCGCAGGTTGCTGTCGCCCCAGAAGTGGAACACCACGTCGCCGACACCCGGCCATAACAGCAGCGGGTTCACCACCGGCTCACGCCCGCCACCGGCCGGGGCAATCAGCCCGACGCCGTTGAGCCGTTGCGGGGAGCGGGCCGCAAAAGCGCTTACAATCGCACCGCCCAGCGAAGCCCCGACCATCGACACCGGCGTCCGTACCCCCAGCGCGTCGAGCAACTGGTTGAGCTGGTCCACATAAAACGCCTTGGTGTAGGGCACCTCCGGGCGGTCTGAAAAGCCGTAGCCGAACAGGTCCGGCACGATCACCCGAAACCCCGCGTTGGCCAGCGGCTGGCGGAATTTCTCGAAACCAAAGCCCCCCACCACGCCGCCGTGCACCAGCACCACCACCGGGCCGTTGGCAGGGCCGTCGATGCGCACATGCATCGTGCCCATCGGCAAACGCACAAACTGCGCAGCCTCACCGCTCTGCAACAGGTGTTGGCGGGCTGTTTCATCCAGCGGTTCAGCGGCCATGGCGTGGCCGGCCCACAGCATTGCCAGGGCAATCATCAGGACTCGAATCATGGGGGTTACTCTCAAAAAGGGTCAGACAAAAATCGACTGCATTTCCAGGTATTCACTGATGCCATACACGCCGAACTCACGGCCGATGCCCGACTGCTTGAACCCGCCCGCCGGGGCGCCGGCTTCATCCAACAGGTCGAACGTGCGGTTGACCATCACCATGCCCGCTTCGATACGGTCCGCCACGGCGCGCCCGCGCTCGGGGTTGGCGGTGCTGATCCACCCTTGCAGGCCATAGATCGAGTCGTTGGCGATCTCGATGGCCTGCGCTTCGTGCGTGTAGGCAATCACACTCAGTACCGGGCCAAAAATCTCTTCACGGGCCAGGGTCATCTGCGGCGTGACGCCTACAAAAATCGTCGGTTTGACGAAATTACCGGCGTCCAGCCCCACCGGCTTGCCAAGGCCGCCGGTGAGCAACTGCGCGCCCTCCTCCAAGCCTTTGCGGATATACCCCTGCACCCGCTCGTATTGCTTTTTGCTGACCAGCGGGCCCAACAACGTCTCGTCATCGGTCGGCAAACCCACCGGCCACTGCGCGATCGCCGCCCGCAACGCGGCGCACACTTCGTCCATACGGCTGGCCGGGACCAGCAAACGCGAGCCGCTGATGCAGGCTTGCCCGTTGTTCATGAACGCCACCTGCAAGGCAAAAGGAATGGCCTGTGCCAGGTCGGCGTCGTCCAGCAGGATGTGCGCCGATTTGCCGCCCAGCTCCAGCGTCACCCGCTTCATGGTCTGTGCGGCGTTGACCATGATGGTCTTGCCCACCGCCGTCGAGCCTGTGAACGACACCTTGGCGATGTCCGGGTGGCTGGAGAGCCGGTTGCCCACCACCTCGCCGGTGCCATTCAAAATATTCACCACCCCGGGCGGCAGGCCCGCGGCGTGGATGCATTCGGTGAGCAGGCGGATTTGCAGCGCACTCATTTCGCTGGGCTTGGCCACCACCGTGCAACCAGCCGCCAGCGCCGGGGCAAGCTTGTTGCAGAGCATGAACACCGCCGAGTTCCACGGGGTAATCAAGGCCGCCACGCCCACCGGCCGGGCAATCACTTCAGCCTCGCCCAGGCGGGTGTGGAACGGCACTTGTGCCAGGGTTTTCTTCATATTGAGAAACACCTTGGCTGCCCCCGCGATGGAGAATCGGTTATGCCGGGCCACCCCGCCGTACTCTTCGGTGCGTGCGGCGATGTGCTCGTCGGTGCGTGCCAGGATCGCATCATGAATGGCCTGCAAATACCCGGCCCGCTCCTCCAGCGAGCTGTTTGAATACCACGCGAACGCCGCCTTAGCCGCCGTGATCGCACGGTTCACGTCATGCTCATCCGCCAGGCGCACCCGGCCGATCAGCGCATGGGTCGACGGGTTGAGCAGGTCCAGGGTTTCGCTGCCATGGGACGCCTGGAACCTGCCGTTGATGTAGTGCTCGGTGATCGACTTCATTGCCACTCCTCTTGATTACGCCTGATGAATGGCCAGGCCTTGGCGCCTGACCGCGACGGCCGCATGCCGCTTGCCGTACCACAACAGGCCCGCCGCCGTACCGGCAAACAGCGTGTAACTGATCGCCAGCGCACCGCCCAAGTGGTCTTCGCCCAACCCGTAGTTGCTGAGCAACGCGACAAAGCTTGGGCCCACGGTCATGCCGACCACGTTGTAGAACAAGATGTATGCCGCTGAAATCCGCCCGCGGAACGCGGCCGGCGTGGTGATTTGCAACACCGCCCCCGACACCCCGGAAAACGGCTGCAAAAACTGGATCAGGCCAAAGGTCAGGATGACCGCCAGCGCCTGCGCCTCCAGCGCAAACCCCACCCCGCCCACGACCGCAATCACCCCCGCCACCCGGGCAAAGTGCGCCAGGTGCGCGTCGTCCCGGCCCTTGCCAAAGGCGCGGTCTACCCACCAGCCGGCAAACAGCACACCGCAGGCCCCCACCGGCACGGCCGCCACGGCCATCACCAGGCCGACGGTCTGGACATCCAGGCCATGGCTGCGCATCAGGTACGTCGGCACCCAGGCCGCCGCGCCGAAAACCGCCGCGCTGTGCAGGCTGAAGCCCAAAAAATGGCAGGTCAGGAACGCCCGGTTTTCATGCACGAACTGCCTCAACCCTGGCTCGTTTTCAGCCTGTGTCGCCTTGGCGGACGTCCGTTCGGACGGCGCGACAAAAATCAGCAACGCCGCCACCACGCCCGGCACCCCGGCGGCCACGAACACCCACTGCCAAGGCGCCAGTTGGCCGATCAATGGGTAACTGGCACCGGCAAACCGGTCGGCTTGGGCAATCAGCAAACCGCCCAACAGGTAGGACATGGCGGCGCCGATCTGCGCGCCCGAGGACAACACGCCAATCGCCAGGCTCAAGCGTTGCGGCGGGAACAACCTGGCAACCATGCTCCAGGCCGCCGGTTGCAACACCGCTTCGCCAAGGCCCACCAGGCAACGGGCAATCAACAGTTCGGTAAAACTGCCCGCCAGGCCACAAGCGACCGTCGCCAGTGACCAGCCGGTAACGCCCAGGTAAATCGCCCACTGGCTGGCATAGCGGTCCACAATCCAGCCCATGGGCAGGCTGCCGATCAAAAAGAACACCGCAAAGGCCGGGCCTTGCAGCAGGCCCATCTGGAAGTCGCTGAGGTTCAGGCTGGCCTTGATCGGGTCGACCATCAGCGCAATCGCGTTGCGATCGATCGATGCCAATACCGCCAGCACCAGCAGAATCGCAACCACCGTCCACTCCCGCATTCCGGGCGCTGCCCTCATGTGGCCGCCTCCAGGCCCGGCGCCGCGAACACCACGCGCACCGCAAGCCCCGGTGCGCCAAACCCGTCACCGGTTTCGATACGGGCCTGGTGCAGGTGAGCAATACGCACCACCAGCGACAGGCCGATGCCGCTGCCGCGCACATGGCCGTTGCCGCGCAGGCGATGGAAGCGCTCGAAAATCGCCTGCTGGTCTTCCAGCGGTACACCGGGGCCGTCGTCGGCAATCTCCAGGAACGCCCCCTGCGCCGCGTCGTCGCCGCAGCGGATACGCACCGTGCCGCCGGGTGCGGTGTAGCGCAGCGCGTTATCCAGCAGGTTGCGCACCAGAATGCCCATCTCGTCCACATCGCACTGGATATGACACGGCTGCAACTGCAGCGTCAGGTGGCGCTGCTGGCGACGGGCCGTGAGGTCGAACTCATGGGCCACATGGCCGACGATGGTTTTTAAATCGTGCCAGTCGCGCACCGGCGCCATCTCACTGGCCTCCAGGCGCGCCATGTCCAGCAGTTGCTCGGACAACCGGCTGCTGCGCTGTACGCTCAGCATCAGCTTTTTCAGTGCCTGCTCGCGCTCGGTGTCACTGCGCGAGCGCATCACCACCTCCAGCTGTGCTTGCAACGAGGCCAGCGGCGTGCGCAGTTCGTGGGCGGCATCGCTGATAAATTGGCGTTCGGCCTTGATCGCATGATCCAACTGGCCCAGCACATGGTTGAACGCCCCCACCAGCGCCAACAGTTCCGAAGGCAACCCGCTGCGGGGCAAGGGGGTGAGGTCAAAGCGCGAGCGGTTGCGAGTGGCCTGTTCAAGCCGCGCCACGGGTTGCAGTGCGCGGCGCACCGAGTACGCCATCAGCAGGCCGATCAGCAGCATGCCAAGCGCCGCCAGGGACACCGCCTTGGCCGCATGTTTTTGAAAGTCAGCGTCGATCAGGCGGCGGTCGTTGCCCACCTGCACCTGAAACCGCCCACTGCGGTCAGACACCGAATACACCCGCCAACTCTGCTCGCCCTGCTCAACGGTTGCGAACCCCTGGGTAAACCCCGGCTGTAAGGGCACCCGCGGCGCACCCGGGGTGCTGGCCAGCAGACGGTTGCCGCGCCATACCTGAAAACTCAATTCACTGCTGAGCGCGGCCACGCCCGGCGCCAGCTGCAAGGTGCTGCCCAAACCCAGCGTGTCGTCGTCGATGTCCGCCGGCAGCATCTGCAAGAGCTTGACGGCAATGGACTGCAGTTTGTCGTCCCAATTGCTGGTCTGGCTGTTGCTGATGACCAGGTACACGGAGCCCAACGACAGGCCCCATGTGATCAGCACCCAGAGGGCCAGTGTGCGGTACATCCGCGACTTGAGCGAGCCGGTCATGGCTGGGGTTTCCCGATCATGTAGCCATGGCCATGCAGGGTGCTGATGATCTCGTCACCCAGCTTGCGCCGCAGCTGGTGGATAAACACCGCGATGGTGTTGCTCTCTGCCGCCCCCTCCTGGCCATAGACCGTCTGTTGCAGGTACGCACGGGTGACCACGCGGCCGGGCCGTTCCATGAGGGTGAGCAGCGTGCGGTATTCATGGGCGCTGAGCATCACCCGCACCCCGGCGCGGCTGACGGTGCGTTTTTCCGGGTCCAGGCGCACATCGCCACACACCAGCTCGCCCACCACATGGCCCTGGCTGCGACGGATCAGCGCGCGCACCCGGGCCAGCAACTCGTCGAATGCAAACGGCTTGATCAGGTAGTCGTCGGCCCCGGCGTCCAGGCCCAGGATGCGTTCGCTGAGCTGGCCGCGTGCGGTGAGGATCAGCACCGGCGTGGCGTCGTAACGCTCGCGCAGCCAGCGCAACACCTCCAGGCCCGACTCACCGGGCAAACCGATGTCCAGCAAAATCGCCGAATAGGTGTGCTCTTGCAGGGCCAGCCGGGCGGCAGTAGCGGTGGCAGCGTGTGAAATCAGCCAGTCCTGCTGGCGCACGCCGTCGCAGATAGCGTCGGCCAACAGGCTGTCGTCTTCGACCAGCAACAGGTTCATCGCAGGTTCCTCAAGGAGCGGATGAGGAACAGTATGGCCGGGGGTTTTTAAGTTTTGTTTAGGGTTGCGTTTATTGCGGCTCGCTCATCAACGCACTGAAGTGCAGCGGGTTGACCCCGTGGTAACGGCGAAACACCTTGGCAAAGTGGCTGGCGTTGCTGTAGCCCACTGCGGCGGCCACTTCACTCACGCGGCCCCCCTCGCTCAACAGCTGCGCCGCGCGTTCGATGCGCACCTTTTGCAGGTAGCCGTACACACCACTGTCATAGAGCTGGCGAAAGCCTTGCTTGAGTTTGCGCGTGTTCAGTTCCACGCACTGCGCCAGGCTTTCGATGGTCCAGGCCTGCTCGGGCCGGGTTTGCAGCAACTTGCGTGCGCGCTCGACCCGCGCCAGGTCGCGCCCGCCGGTATTGGCCGCATTAAAATGCGCCAGGTGCTGAATGTGGGCGGTGAGCTGGCCGAGCATTTCATAGGCCTTGCCGCGCAGGAGCAAATCGCGGGCCACGCCTTCGAGGCGGCAACCGAGCATTTCCTGGCCGATGCGCCGCACCACCTGGGGCGCCGGGAACTGCGCCAGGCGCGCGGCATTGTCCTGGGAGCTGGTCTTTTCCCAATTGCCGGTGAACTCGAACAACTGGCTGGCCAGGTCGAGCATGCCCAGGCGGTGCGCGGCAAAACTGATGTTGACCCCGCGCCAGCGCGTACCGGCCGGTACAAAACCCACGCCCTTGACCTCACGCGTGGAATGGAACAGCGAACAGTGGTCCTCGCGCCAACTCAACGCCGGGGTATCGGCAAAACTGCGCCAGCCCGCGCAGTTGGCATGATAGGACACCGTCAACGACGCTTCGCAGGACGAGTCCAGGTGACGGTCTTGCTCCACGTGCCATTCGATCAGGCGAATATCGAGTTCGTCTCCCAGGTCCTCAGTCAACACTTTGGGCAGTTCGTAGTCAGCGCGGTAGTGATTGAGGCTCATGGAGAAGACACCTTTGGGAATTCAGTCCAAATGATAACACTTATCAATTATAGTTCCGATCACGCGGATAACAGCCCCGATCGCACGCGCAATGAAAGGGCCATCTCCCGAAGATAACGCCACTTCATCTACCACAGGGCCTTCTCATGCAACGCTCTCTACTCAGCCTGGCGATCCTGTTCGCCATCGCCCATCCCGCCTTGGCCGACGACGCCTTGACCTTGCCCGAGCTGCAAGTGACGGCCAACAAACGGGTGCAGGCACAGGACCAGACCGACCTTGCGTTGTCGGTGGCCACGGAGGCGGACCTGCAAAAGGCCAATGTCTACAACAGCGGCGAATTGGAACGCGTGTTTCCTGAACTGCTGGTGCGCAATACCGGCGCGGGGCTGTTCCCCAGCCTGAGCCTGCGCGGGGTGTCTTCGTCCGACCCGTACAATGCGCCGGTGGGGGTCTACGTCGATGGCGTGCCCCAATACCTGGGCACCTTCCAGCAACAATTGCTGAACATCGAACACATCGAACTGCTCAAGGGCCCCCAAGGCACGCTGTATGGGCGCAACGCCCAGGCCGGGGCACTGAACATCATCACGCGCCAACCCGACAACACCCCCACCGCAACGATCCAGAGCCGCATCAGCAACCTGCATCAACAAGTGGCCGTGACGGCCGCCACGCCACTGGTCGATGACACGCTGTTCCTGCAGGCCGCCGTGTACCACGACAACGTCGACGGCGAACTGACCGGCAGCCCGCACCACGGCGACAGCGACAACGGCGGCGGCAACCTGGCCCTGACGTTTCGCCCCAACGAAGACTTCAGCCTGAAACTGGCCTACGCCCGTGACCGCCTGACCTCGTTCAACGAGCAATACCTGGCCGACGCCACGTACGAAAAACGCCGGGCCAGCGTGCCGCTGATGGAGTCCCAATACACCCGCCGGGTAGAAACCGGCAGCGCCACCGTAGACTGGAGCCTGAGCGACTCGCTCAAACTGACCTCCATCACCGCCTTGCAGAGCTACCGCCACGAACGTCTGTATGGCGACTTGGGCTTTTTGTGGCCCGAAACCCAACGTACCGTCAGCCAGGAACTGCACCTGGCCACCCAGGGCGACAACCGGGCCTGGGACGCAGTCGGCGGCCTCTACTGGCAAAACAGCCGCAGCCATTCGCTGCGCGTACCCGACAGCAGCGCGCCTCTGTTTGGCCAGTTTGGCGAGGCCGACAGCCGCATCGAAAGCACCGAAAAAGCCGTGTTCGGCGAATTCACCTGGCACCTGGCCCCACGCTGGGACCTGACCCTGGGCGCCCGCCACAGCCAGGAAACCGCCGACACCCGCTACGTGCAGGCCAACGCCGCCTTCACCCCGGGCTTTACCTACAAAGGCCACGACACCTTCACCAGCACCACCCCCAAAATCGCCCTGGGCTTCCAGGCCACGCCGGACACCCGCCTGTACGCGTCCGCCACCAAAGGCTTCAAGGCAGGCGGCTTCAACCGCATCGGCGCAATCACCCCGGACGCGGTGGCCTACTCGCCGGAAAAATCCCTGAGCACCGAAATCGGCGTCAAATCGAGCCTGTTGGACAAGCGCGTGTGGATCAACGCGGCGGTGTACCGCATCGACATCGACGACGTGCAGCAATTCATCGGCGCAGCAGGCACCGGCACCCAATCGCTGGCCAACATCGGCAAAGCCCGCAGCGAAGGTGCAGAAATGTCCGTGGACTGGCACGTCGACGACGCCACCTCGGTACGCGTCGCAGGCACCGTCAACCGCAACCGCATGCTCGACTCCGAACGCCAGGGCAACCACCTCACCTACACCCCCAACCGCACCTTGCGAGTGTCAGCCGAACACAGCCTCTTCTTCGACAACCTACTGGGCGAACTGCGCCCCAGCGTCGGCGTGAGCTACACCGGCAAACACTACTTCGACGTCGACAACCAAGTGTCCCAAGGCGGCTACAGCCTACTCGACGCCCGCCTGGCCTGGCTGCCCACCCCCGACCTGGAACTGGCCTTATACGGCAACAACCTGGGAGACAAAAACTACCGCACCTACTCCTACATCTCCGCAGGCAACCAATTCAGCCAACCAGGACAAGGCCGTGAACTGGGCGTAAGCACAAAAATCACATTCTGACCCTGCTCTTGATCTGCTTTTGATCTGCTGTTGATCTTGATCTGGCTTTTGATCTGGCTTTTGACCTTGATCTTAAACGCCCCGTTAAACCACGCTGGCCGTAGGCCGATGTTCAAGCGGGGGGTAAGCCGGCAGGACGCCGGCCTAGCCGCTCTCGGCCAAGGATGGCCGATAGCGGCGACCCCCCGATTGAATGTCGGACTACGGGCACACCGAGCGCCAGCGAGGTGCCGAGTGGTGGGGCGAGAGCCTTTTGCTTACTTTTGGCTGGGCCGGCATTCCGGCTCTGTCCAAAAGTAAGTCGCTGTAAAAGCGAAACCACCATCCGCCACAACCCAAATAACGGATATGCCCCCCATACAACCCAATCACCCCTCCCGATACTCCTTGGGCGACATCTCATGCCGCTGCCGAAACAACCGAGACAAATGACTCCCATGAGCAAACCCACACCGCCAAGCCACCTCCTTGATCGGCAAATCCGACCCCCTCAACAACTTCCCCGCCTGCTCCAACCGACAATCCAGCACATAGCTATACACACTCGTCCCAAACAACTCATTGAACTGTCGCTTGAGCACCCCATGCCCCATCCCCACCACCCGCCCGATATCAGCCACCGTCAGCGGCTCCAGGCAATGCTCTTGAATATAGGTGCGCGCCGCCAACAACATACGCCGCTCCCGCCGGTTGATACGCGGCAACACCGGTGACTCCAGCGACAACGCCGCCGGCTCAGGCTCCTCGACGCTCAAGCGCTGCGCCAACCCCCACAACAACTCCATCGCCTGCGCATGCGCCTTGAGGCCTTGCAACGGATTGCCCGGCACCCCGTCGGCCATGAACCGCCCGGCCATCTGCTGCTCTTGAGCCGTCATGCGCACGCGCAACACCCCGGCCTTGCGCTGCGGGTGCGAGAACCAGCGCCCGCTGCCCCGTCCAGCCGCCATCAACGGCGCGAACACCTCCAGCCATTCCAGGCTGAAATGCACAATCGCAAGCTTCAGGTCGTGATAAGCCGGGAAAAAATCCATGCACGTGAACGGCTCGCACGCACAACTGAGGTAGCAATAACCCGAGTCATAAGTGCACAACTCAGGCACGCCCTCCATCAGGAAGTGGCCATTGCCCTTGACCATCATGGCCAGGGACAAATGTCGATCCACGTTGACCTGACGGCACACGTCGCGGTCAGGAAAACCGTCCACCAGACCAATGCGCACCCCCTCGTGGACTTGGGTCCAGGCGATACCGGGCATGTACTGATTGTGCTGTTCCAGCGTGGGAGCACTGGGGCGCAAAGCGGAGTCAATCGACATAGGGTTGTCCCTCAGTCAGGGGGTGGTGAAGCGGCAATGCACCAAGGCCGGTGCGACACGCTGGCGCAACGGCCGGATGCGTGACACCAGCGCCAGGGCGCGCATGTAGCGAGGCCAGGGTTCGGCGTAGGTCAGTGCTTGCAGCACATTGAGCCCCGGCACTTGGTGCACAAAGGGTTCGAGTTCACCCAAGGCAAGGCCGAACGGCATCGGCGGCGTCTGGTAATCAGCGCTCATGGCCAGGCCCTTGAGGGTCTTGCGCGAATACCAGGGCGGAATGCAGTCAAAAAACAACTCGCCCTCCCCCAGGCGCTGCACCAGTTGTTGCAACAACCCCAGCACCTCGTGCGCCTGGAAATACATCAGCAGACCCGCGGCGGTGACGAACACCGGGCCTTGCGCGGCCTGGCTGACCTGGTCGAGCCACTGCGGGTCCAGCGCCGAACACGCAAGCAACATGTTGCGCGGGTGTTCGGGCAGCAACGTACGACGCGTCTCGATGGCCTCGGGCAGGTCCACCGAATACCACGTCACCCGGCCGTTATCCACGCGCCATAACTGGGTTTCCAGACCTTCGCCCAAGGCCACCACCGTACCGTCGGGGTGGCGTGCCAGAAAGTCTTTCACCCGGTCATCGGCATAGCGCGAACGAATGCCATGGGTCGCCTGGGGTTTGCCAAAGCGGCCCTTGAAGTCGTAATCGATACGCTCGATCAGTTGCAGCAGCACCGGGTCGTCCAGCAGGCGATCAGGCCCGCGGGCAAACGCTGCGCGGTTCCACACCGTCATCAGCATGGTTTCGGGCACGCCGGAAAGCCCCGGCACCACTCGCTTGGGTTGCACTACTGAATTCATCCACGTTTCTCCAGATGGACCCCGCCGGGCGCATCACACGGGCATCGGTCAGAAGGATTTTGCGCGCCACACAGCGACTGTAACGCGCAGAAACACTCTATCATGAATGAGAACGATAATTATTAGACCGATTGTGCTCATCCCAACCCCTTTGTGATCCTTATCACGCCAACGCCGCTTTATCCTGCGCCCCGACGCGTGCCGAGCCCGCCACGCCAGCCAAAAAAACCACGGAGCGCTGGATGAAGAGACAACCCGATGCTGTTGACATGACAGCAGGGCAACCCTTGACCCTCCTGCGCTTATTGGCGCTGGTGCCACGCCTGTTCAGCCTGGCGATCGGCAGTGCGGTGGTGTCGACCTTGCTGGGCGTCGTGTCGTTGGGCTGCGTCTACCAGATCGTTCATCACTTGCTGGCAGCGCCGACCGATTCGGCCACGGCCATCCACTGGGGCCTGGCCGCGTTGGGCGTGGTGCTGCTGCGCTGGGGGCTGATGAGTGCCAGTCACGTGTGTGCGCACCTGGCCGCCTTCGAGCTGCTGCGCCGCTTGCGCCAGCGCATTGCCCGCCACCTGGGTGAAGTGCCGCTGAGCTTTTTCAGCCGCCACACCAGCACCGACCTGCGCCGCACCCTGAATGATGACGTGGGCAGCCTGGAAGGCTTTTTTGCGCACCTGTTGCCAGACGCCGTGTGCGCACTCGTCACCCCGCCCCTGACCCTGATGGTGCTCGCGGTCATCGACTGGCGCCTGGCACTGGCCAGCATCGCCCCGCTGCCCTTGGCCCTGCTGGCCCAGACCCTCATGGTCAAAGGCGCCGCCGCGCGCATGGCGCAATGGCACAGCCTGCAACAGCGCATTTCCCACAGTTTCAGCGAATACCTGCGCGGCATTCAGGTGGTCAAAAGCTTCGGCCTGACCAGCCTGCGCTTTGGCACCCTGAGCCGCGACATCCTCGACGCCGCCGCCTGGGTGGCCGGTTTTGCGCGTAAAAGCTCGCTGTTCTGGGTGGTGTTTTCCGGCCTGCTCAGCGCCAACCTGATCATCGTCGCGCCGCTGGGCGCAGGGCTGCTGCACACAGGGCAGATCGGCCTGGACACGCTCCTGCTGTTTTTGCTGCTGGCCCCTGCCGTGCTGATGCCCCTGTTGCGCCTGACCTACATCCAGGGCGAACTGATCCAGCGCAGCGCCGCCCTCGCCCGCATCAACCAGGTGTTGCAGACCCCGGCCCTGCACGACAACCTCGCCGCACGCATCCCCGACGCACCACTGCACCTGTGCGTGCAGGATGTGCGGCATGCCTACGGTGAGCGCCAGGCCCTCAACGGCGTCAGTTTTACCGCCCAGGCGGGCCAACTGACCGCACTGGTGGGCCCCAGCGGTTCCGGCAAAAGCACCCTGGCGCAACTGGTCTGCCGCCTGTTCGACGCCGACAGCGGCCATATCACCCTGGGCGGCACCGACCTGCGCGACTGGCCCCTGGACGCCCTGCTCGAACGCGTGGCCACGGTGTTCCAGCAGGTGCACCTGTTTGACGCCAGCGTACTCGACAACCTGCGCCTGGCCAGGCCCGACGCCGACCTGGCCCAGGTGCACGCCGCCGCCCGTGCCGCCTGCGCCCATGACTTTATCCAGCGCTTGCCCCAGGGCTACCAGACCCCACTGGGCGAGCGCGGCGCGCAATTGTCCGGCGGCGAGCGCCAGCGCCTGTCGATTGCCCGCGCCCTGCTCAAGGACGCGCCCGTGCTGATCCTCGACGAAGCCACCGCCTATGCCGACAGCGACAACGAAGCGCTCATCCAGCACGCCCTGGCCAACCTGTGCCGGGGCCGCACCGTGCTGATGATTGCCCACCGGCTGCACACCGTCACGGCGGCCGACACCATTGTGGTGCTCGACCACGGCCAGGTGCGCGGCATCGGGCGCCACGCTCATTTGCTCGACACCTGCGCGCTGTACCGTCAGCTCTGGCAAGACCACACCCAGATTCGCGACTGGCACCTGATGGGCTCGGAGGCAACCGCATGATCGGTTCGTTGATGCGCGCTGGCGAGCGCCTGGCCGGCAAACGCGACCCGCGCTTGAACCAGGGCCTGCGCCTGGCGGTACTCGAAGGCCTGTTGGGCGCCGCGCTCTACCCGCTGCTGTATGGCTTGCTGGACAGCCGAGTGCGCCCCGGCACCGAACACCCCAGCATCCTGCTGCTGACGCTGGCGATGCTCGCCTGCCTGTGCGCCAAAATCGGCGTGGGCGCGCTGGGCACGCCCAAGGTGTTCACGGGCGCCTACGCGATGATGGCCAGCGCCCGCCTGCGCCTGATCGACCACTTGCAGCGCTTGCCGCTGGGCTGGTTCGGCCAGGCCAACAGCGGCGAAATCAGTGCGCAGGTCACCAGCGACCTGGAACTGGTGGAAAACCTCTGGTCGCACTTTCTTGGCGTGTTTGTGCTGTCTATCGCGCAGCTGGGCGGCCTGTTGATCTTTTTGTTCTGGCTGCAACCGTTGCTGGCCGCCGCCGTCGCACTGACCCTACCGCTGGCGGCGCTGGCAATGCGCGTGGCCATGGGCAAAACCCTGAGCCACGCCGAACGCATGCTGGCCAGCAACAACCGCACCCAGGCGGCGTTGCAGGAATACCTGCAAGGCATCGCGGTGATCCGCAGCTTTGGCCGGTTTGGGAGCGCCTTGCGCCGCCTTAATACCGTATTGGATGCGCAGCACCGGGCAATGATCGCCATCGAACTCAAGCCCGCACCCTGGATCGCCCTGTTTGGCCTGGTGATCGAGGGCGGCTACGTGCTCATGGTCTTGCTCGGGTGCCTGCTGCTCGGCCAAGGCCGCCTGGCGTTGGCGGACCTGCTGCTGTTCTGTGTGCTGGCCTTGCCGCTGTACCGTGTGGCCCTGGACTTGGGGTTTGCCACCCTGCTCCTGCGCTTCGGCCATTTGGCGCTGTCGCGTACCGAACAACTGCTGCAGCAAGCGCCCCTGCCCGAACCTGTTGCACCGCGTGCCCCCCAAGGTTTCGATATCCAGCTGCAAGACGTGTGCTTTAGCTACGCGGCGCGCGAACACCGGGTGCTCGACGGCGTGTCTTGCAACCTGCCCGCCGGCTCGCTCACCGCCGTGGTCGGCCCCAGTGGCGCGGGCAAAAGCACCCTCGCGCACCTGGTGGCGCGCCTGTGGGAGGTGGACAGCGGTCACGTGCGCATTGGCGGCGTCGATGTGCGCGAGATCGGCAGCGTGCACCTGCAAGCGCAGATCTCCATGGTGTTCCAGGAGGTCACGCTGTTCTCCGGCAACGTCCTGGACAACCTGCGCGTGGGCCACCCCAGCGCCAGCGAAGCCCAGGTGATCGGCGCCGCGCGTCTGGCCCAGGCCCATGACTTTATCCAGGCCCTGCCCGAAGGCTATGCCACCCGCATCGGTGAAGGGGGGGGCTGGCTGTCGGGCGGCGAACGCCAACGCCTGTCGATTGCCCGCGCGCTGCTCAAGAACAGCCCGATCCTGTTGCTCGATGAAGCCACGTCCAGCATCGACCCGTCTTCGGCCGCCGCGATCCAGCAAGGCCTGGACGCACTGGTGCGCGAACGCACCGTGCTGGTCATCGCGCACCGCCTGCACAGCATCCAGCACGCCGACCAGATCCTGGTGATGGACCAGGGCCGCATCGTCGAACGCGGCCGCCACGCCGAGTTGCTGGCGCTGGACGGCCTGTATGCCCACCTGTGGCGCCAACAACACCAGGCGCGCCACTGGCACTTGAACACCTGAACCCTGAACGCCGCGCACTGTTGCGCGCGGTACGAGTACTTGTCTGGATGGAGTCTCACCATGCACACATCGACCAGAACAGCCTCGACGGCAACCCCCGCTTCCACGGTGAAGCTCACCCCGTCCGCGCTGGCCGAAGCCCTGGCCGGGCAATTGCGCCTGCCCGTTGAACAATTGCCCCCCGACGCCAACCTGCTGCGCCTGGGCCTGGACTCGATGCACCTGATGGCCTGGCTCAACCGCCTGCGCCGCCAAGGGTTCAACGTGACCTTGAGCCAACTCTACGAACAGCCCACCTTGCAAGGCTGGTGCGCATTGCTCCAGGCACCGGCGCCCGCCCCCGAGGCAACGCCTACGGCGCACGCATTACCGCGTATGCACGACGGCCAGCCCTTTGCGCTCACCGCCGTGCAGCATGCCTATTTTGTGGGGCGTTCCAGCGAGCAACCGCTGGGCGGCGTGGGTTGCCACCTGTATCAGGAGTTCGACGGCCACGGCTTGACCGCCCAGGCACTGGAACCGGCCATCGAGCAACTGATCGAACGCCACCCCATGCTCAAGACCCGCTTCCTGGCCAACGGCAGCCAGCAATGGCAAGCGCATTCCAGCTGGCCGGGGCTCAAGGTGCATGACCTGCGCGAGCACACCGCCGCCGCCCGCCAACAGCAGCTTGCGCACCTGCGCGAACAGCTGGGGCACCGGCGCCTGCGGGTCGAAGACGGCGAAACCTTCGACTTCCAGCTGTGCCTGCTGCCCGAAGGCCAACACCGCCTGCTGGTCAATATCGACCTGCTGGTGGCCGACGCTGCAAGCTTCAACCAGCTGTTTGAAGAACTCATCGCGCTGATCGCCCGCCAGCCGCTGCCTGCGGCGCCCGACGACTACGACTTCTGCGCCTACCTTGCCCAGTTGCAGCACCACGATGCGCCGCGTATCGAACACGCCCGCGCGTGGTGGCTGGAGCGCCTGGACACGCTGCCGCTGGCCCCGCTGCTGCCGCTGGCGCAAGAACCCGAGCGCATCGAACAGGTGCGCATCAGCCGCCGACGCGGGCAACTGGACGCCAGCCAATGGCAACGTTTCAAGGAGCACGCCGGCCAACACGGCGTCACCCCCACCATGGCCCTGGCCACGCTGTTCAGCGCGGCGCTGGGCCGCTGGAGCGGGCAACAGCAGTTGCTGCTCAACCTCACCCTGTTCGACCGTCAGCCCCTGCACCCTGCGGTGGCGGGCATGATCGCCGACTTCACCAACATTTTGCCGTTGCCGGTGCAGTGCAGCGGGCACGCCTTTGCCGACCTGGCATTGGCCAACCAGCGCAGCTTTGCCCAGGTCTACGAACACAGCGCGTGGTCCGGCGTGCACGTGTTGCGCGAGCTTAAAAAACACCAGCGCCACCCCCACGGCGCACCGATTGTGTTCACCAGCAACCTGGGGCGCCCGCTATATGGCGAGGCCACGGCCAACACCTTGGGCGAACCGGCCTGGGGCATCTCGCAAACCCCGCAAGTGTGGATCGACCACCTGGCGTTCGAGCATCACGACCAGGTCATCCTGCAATGGGACAGCAACACCGCGCTGTTTCCCGCCGGGCTCACCGACACGCTGTTCGACGTCTACCTGGAACAAGTCCTGGCGCTGGTCAACGACCCGCACGCCTGGACCCACCCGTTGCCGGAACTGATGCCCCAGGCCCAGCGTGAGGTACGCCAGCAAGTCAACGCCACCACCCGGCCGCTGCCCGAAGGCCTGCTCCACAGCAGGATTTTTGCCCAGGCCCAGCACAGCCCACACGCCATCGCGCTGATCCAGGGCGAGCGGCAACTGAGCTTTGCCCAACTGGCCGACCAGGCCAACCGCATCGCCGGGGCCTTGCAGGCCATGGGCGTCAACCCCGGTGACACCGTTGCCGTGAGCATGAGCAAGGACATCGGCCAGGTCATCGCCGTGCTGGGCATCCTCCAGGCCGGAGCGATCTATGTGCCGGTGCCGCCGGACCAACCGCTGGCCCGGCGCCTGGGCATTTACCGGGGGGCCGGGGTCAAATGCATCCTCACCAGCGCCGATGAACCCACCGAAGCCCAGGTACAACCGCACCTGGACTGGCAACAGGCGATGCTCGCACAGCCGCTGCCCCAGGCCATGGCGGTGGACCCGCAGCAACCGGCCTACATCATCTACACCTCGGGCTCCACCGGCGAACCCAAAGGCGTGGTGATCAGCCACCAGAGCGCGTTAAACACCTGCGTGGACATCAGCGAGCGCCACCAGGTCACCGCGCAAGACCGTGTACTGGCCCTGTCGGCGCTGCATTTCGACCTTTCGGTGTATGACATTTTCGGCGTGCTGGGCGCCGGGGCTTCCATGGTGCTGGTCAGTGAACAGCAGCGGCGCGACCCGTCGCTGTGGTGCGAGCTGATCAAGCGTCATCAGATCAGCCTGTGGAACAGCGTGCCGGCCCTGTTCGACATGCTGCTCACCTACAGCGAAGGCTTCGACCTGCCAGCGCCCGCGTCACTGCGGGTGGTGATGCTCTCGGGCGACTGGATCGGCCTTGACCTGCCGGGCCGCTACCACGCTTACCGCGCAAACGGGCAGTTCGTGGCCATGGGCGGCGCCACCGAAGCGGCGATCTGGTCCAACACCTGCACCGTGGCGCAGGTGCACGCGCAGTGGCGTTCGATCCCCTACGGCCAGCCGCTGGCCAACCAGGCCTATCGCGTGGTCGACGAGTTGGGCCGTGACTGCCCCGACTGGGTCGCGGGCGAGCTGTGGATCGGCGGCGTGGGCGTGGCCCAGGGTTATTTCAACGACACCGAGCGCAGTGCCCGGCAATTTGTCCAGGTGCACGGCGCACGCTGGTATCGCACCGGCGACATGGGCTGCTACTGGCCGGACGGCACACTGGAGTTTCTGGGGCGACGCGACAAGCAAGTCAAGGTGGGCGGCTACCGCATCGAACTGGGCGAGATCGACGCCGCCTTCAACCGGCTGCAAGGCGTCAAGACCGCGATCAGCGTGGCCCTGGGCGAACGCGAAAAAAGCCTAGTGGCGTTTGTGGTGCCCCAGGGCACCCACCTGTACAGCCCGGTGCCGACCGACCCGCGCACACCGGCCGACTACAGCGACTGGCTGGCCACAGGCAGCCTCGCCCCGGCCCTGGCAGACGACCCTGTGCTGGCGGATTTTCTGCTGCAACACCTGGCACTCAACAACGTCGCGCTGAACAGCCCCACCGACCTCGCCAGCCTGTGCGCACACTACGGCTGCGCCGCCCATTGGCGCCCACTGCTCGGGCGTTGGCTGGACTGGCTGGGCGCGCAAGGCGTGCTGCAACAGCAAGATGGGCACTGGCAGCGCGTGCCCACCGTGCCCTCACCGATCGATGCCCGTCACCACGGGTTGAGCGAAGCGTTGAGCGCGCACCATGACGGCCTGCGCGACATCCTCCTGGGCCTGCGCGACCCGCTGACCCTGCTTGACCACCCCTACTGGTCGCCCGAGCAGTTATTGCTGCAAAGCCCCGGCAGCCGCGCCACCCTCGATCAACTCGCGCAGCACATCAGCCGCCTGAGCCAGCATCTGCAACGCCCGGTGCGACTGATCGAAGCCGGTGCGCGCAGCGCCCAGAGCGCGGCGTACCTGCTGCAACAGCTCAATGCCGCGCAGGTGCAGTACACCGCGCTCGACACCTCCCAGGCCCTGGTGCTCAAGGCCCGCGAACGGTTGGCGCCGTTTGCCCACGGCGCCGCGTTGCGTGACCACGACGATGACACCCGGGCGCTGCTGCACAGCGCTGATGTGCTGCTGATCAACAACACGCTGCACCGCCTCGAACAGCCCCAGGCTGCCCTGTCGCGCTGGCTGCACCTGTGTGCGCCGGGCGCTGCGGTGTGCGTGCTGGAACTGGCCGAGGCCGGGCCGTTGGCGCTGGTCAGCAGCGACCTGCTGGACGCGCAACACAACGCCGCGCAACACCTGCGCGGCCTGGAGGACTGGCGCCAGCTGGCCGTCGAGCTTGGCTTACAGGTGTGCCAGACCAGCACGCTGGACGCTGTGCAGCGCCTGGTCCTGCGCGCCGCCGCGCAGCCGTGCCGCCCGGACCCGCTCAAACTCAGCCAGGCGCTGGCGAACGAACTGCCCGCTTACATGGTGCCCCAACGCCTGTACTTCCTGGATGCCCTGCCCTTAACCGCCAACGGCAAGGTCGATCACCAGGCCCTTTCGCGGTTGTGCAAACCCGCTGCGGTAGCCGTTGAAGACCAGGCTCCCGAAGGCGTGGCCGAACAACTGCTCGCAGGCCTGTGGCAGACGTTGCTGCACACCTCGCCCGTGCACCGCCACAGCCAGTTTTTCCAACTGGGCGGCGACAGCCTGTTGGCCACGCGGCTGATCGGCGAGCTGGCCAGGCAGGGCTACCGCGCCCGTCTCGACGACCTGTTCAACTTCCCGACCCTGCACGCGTTTGCCGCGACCCTGGTGGCTGACGGCGGCGCCCAGGCCCCCACGCTGCACCACGATGCCGCCGCCCGCTACCAACCGTTCGCCCTCAGTGACGTGCAACAGGCGTATTGGGTGGGGCGCCGTCCCGGTTTTGTACTGGGCGGCGTGGGTGCGCACTTTTTTGTCGAGTTCAACGTCGAGCACCTGGACGTGCCCCGCCTGGAAAGCGCCTGGCGCCGCCTGATCGATCGTCACGACACCCTGCGCGCCGTGGTACGCGACGGTTGCCTGTGCGTGCTGGAGCAGGTGCCCGCGTTCACTCCACGCCGCCACCGGGTCAGTGCGCTGGAGGCGGCGGACTGCCTGGCACTGCGCGAACGCCTGTCCCATCAAGTGCTCGACACCGCGCAGTGGCCATTGTTCGATGTGCAGATCGCCGAGGACGGCAGCCCCCACAGCCGCGTGTTCGTCAGCCTCGACAACCTGCTGCTGGACGGCATGAGCATGCAAATCCTGCTGGCCGAACTGGAGCTGCTCTACGAACAGCCCGAGCGCGAGCTTGAGCCCATCGGCATCGGCTTTCGCGACTACCAGTGCCTGCGCGCCAGCCAGCCGCCCAGCGCCAGCGCCCAGGCCTACTGGCAACGCCGTTTGGACACGCTGCCAGCGGCGCCACAGTTGCCGTTGCGCCAAGACCCGGCCAGCGTTGGCGCGCCACGCTTCGTGCGGCTGGCCGAGCGCCTGCCTGCGGCGCAGTGGGAAGCGTTGAAAGCCTGTGCCCATCGGCATCAGTTGACGCCTTCGGGGCTGCTGCTCAGTGCGTTCTGCGCCGTGTTGTCGGCCTGGAGCCGCGCGCGTGAACTGACCCTCAACCTCACGTTGTTCGACCGCCAGCCGTTGCACCCGGACATCGACCGGGTGCTGGGCGACTTTACCTCGTTGCTGCTGCTCGCCTGGCAACCCGCCGAAGGCTGGCTGGACAGCGCCCAACGCCTGCAACAGCGGTTGTGGCGCGACCTGGCGCAACGGGACCACTCGGCCATTCGCGTGATGCGGGAGCTGGCCAGCCGCCAGGGCTTGGCGGCCGCGCAAATGCCGGTGGTGTTCACCAGTGCGCTGGGCTTCGACAAGGGCCGCTTCATGGCGCAGTCGTCGTGGCTCAAGCCGGTATGGGGCATTTCGCAGACGCCGCAGATCTGGCTCGACCATCAAGTCTACGAGTCCGAAGGTGACCTGTGCCTGAACTGGGACGCCGTCCAGGCGCTGTTCGAGCCGCGCACCCTGCGCGGCATGTTCGACCAGTACATTGCGCTGCTGCGCCAACTGGCCGAACAGCCCCAGGCCTGGGCGTTGCCCCTGGCGCAATTGGTGCCGAACCAGGCCAGCGCCTTGGCGTCGCCCGTACCGCTTGCTCATGAGCCAGTGCCCGTCGCTGCCGAAGCACCGGCCTGCGTGCACACCACCGCGCTGATCCGCCAGGCATTCAACGAGGTGGTCGGCCTGACGCTCAAGGACGACCGGCAGAACTTCTTCGACGCCGGCGCCAGCTCGCTGAAGCTGGTGCAACTGCACGTGCGCCTCACGCAAACGGGGTTCCCGCACCTGCTGGTGACCGACGTCTTCGGCTACCCCAACGCCCACGCCCTGGCCGCGCACCTGCGCCCGAGCGCCACGCCGGTAGAGGTGCCGCAGGCCGACCGGCACACCCGCCTTGAACAGCGCAACACCCGACGCTTGCGTCGAACCGGAGGTGTCTGATGACTCGCTACCTGCCGTATTGGTGCTACTACCTGCATCAAGGCATGCTCACCGCGCTCATGTTGCAGGGGGTGGTGGGGTATTTCCGCCACCAGGGCCTGGACCTGGCCAGCCTGAGCCTGCTGTCGCTGACGTTTTTGCCCTGGGTGGGCAAGTTCCTCTGGGCGCCCTGGTGTGAACGCCACAGCATTGCGCTGCGCGGCAATCGCTACCTGGGCAGCCTGGTCATCCTGCAACTGAGCATGGCCGCCCTGCTGCTGTGCCTCAGCGCGTTTTCGCCCGAGCATTCGATCTACCCGATCCTGGCAGGCTTGATGCTGCTGGCGTTGCTGTCGGCCAGTCATGACATTTACGCCGACGGCATCACCATCACCACCTGTGACGCGGCCAGCCGCCCCTTTGCCAACACCGCCCAGGTGGGTGGCAGTTACCTGGGGATTGTCTTCGGCTCCTTTGTGTTTTTGTTTCTGGCCGAACGCTGGGGCTGGCGGGCCGGGTTCATCGGCATGGCCGGGGTGTCACTGTTGCTGTTGCTGCCGGTGGGCCTGCTGCCTGCCCAGCAGGCCAGCGCCCCACCGAGCGAACGCCCGCGCCTGGACCGCAGCAGCGTTACCGCGCTGTGGCCAGCGCTGTGCCTCACCGCCATTTACTACCTGGCCATGCGCGGCCTGATGGCGGTGCAAACCGTGTTGTTGCTGGACCAGGGCCTGAGCCTGAGCGACCTGGGCCTGGCCACCACGTTGTACAGCACCGTGGCCAGCGCTTTTGGCGTAGTGCTCGGCGGTTGGATGGCCAGGCGTTTTGGTGCCTGGCGCTGCCTGTTGCCGGCCATGGCGCTGCACGCACTCGTGGCGGTGGCGGCCGCACTGGGCGCACGCCTGTATGACCTGCCCGTTTGGCTGGCGTTGTTTGCGCTGGTCAACGTGGCCGCCGCCATCAGTTTTGTGACCCTCTACAACCTGCTCATGGGCGTGGTCCGTCCTCACCAGCCCGCCTCCGACTATGCCTTGCTGCAATCGGTGGACGCCGCCGTGGCCATGCTGGCCTCGATGGCCGCGCTGCAAATCGCCTATCACCTGGGCTACCCGGCCCTGCTCAGCGGCCTGGCCCTGATCGCCTGCCTGTGCCTGTGGCCCGCCTGGCGCTTGCGCCTGCGCCTGCAACGCGGGCTGGCCGCTGCCCCGTCTTCCTTATCTGCCCACGAGGTCATCCATGCACAGCCTTGACGCGCTCTATGGCGCCAGCGAACCGATTGCCGTGATCGGCCTGGCCTGCCGCTTTCCCGGCGCCCGAGACAGCCACGAATACTGGCAGAACCTGTTGGCCGGTCGCGAATGCAGCCGCCGGTTCAGCCGCGAAGAACTGCTGGCCGCAGGCCTGGACCCGGCCCTGATCGACCACCCGGACTTCGTCAATGTGGCGGCGGTGATAGACGCCGCCGACCAGTTCGACGCCACCCTGTTTGGCTATTCGCGCCAGGAGGCCGAGTCCATCGACCCCCAGCAGCGCCTGTTCCTGCAAACCGTGTGGCACGCCCTGGAGCACGCAGGGTTCGCCCCTCGCGAGGTGCCGCACAAGACCGGCGTATTCGCCTCCTCGCGCATGAGCACTTACCCCGGGCGCGAACAGATCCGCGTCACCGAAGTCGCCCAGGTCAAGGGCCTGCAAGCCTTGATGGGCAACGACAAGGATTACCTGGCCAGCCGCGCCGCCTACAAACTCAACCTGCGTGGCCCCGCCATCACGGTGCAGACCGCGTGCTCAAGCTCGCTGGTGGCGGTGCACCTGGCCTGCGAAAGCCTGCGCAGCGGCGAGTGCAACATGGCGGTGGCCGGTGGCGTGGCGGTGTCGTTTCCGCAACAGGCCGGTTACCGCTACCAGCCGGGCATGATCTTCTCCCCCGATGGCCGTTGCCGCCCGTTCGATGCCAGCGCCCAAGGCACCTTTGCCGGTAACGGCGTAGGCGCCGTGACCCTGCGCCGCCTGGAAGACGCCCTGCGGGACGGCGATCCGATCCTGGCGGTACTGCGCGCCAGTGCGATCAACAACGACGGGCAGCACAAGGTCGGCTACACCGCGCCGTCCATTGTCGGCCAGCGCGAGGTGATCACCGATGCCCTGTTGCTGGCCGACATCGACTGCACCGGCATTGGCATGCTCGAAGCCCATGGCACCGGCACGCCGCTGGGCGACCCCATCGAAGTGCAGGCGCTGCGGGACGTGTTCGCCGCGCGCACCGACATTGGCGGCTGCGCCCTGGGCTCGGTCAAGGGCAACCTCGGCCACCTGGACACCGCCGCTGGCATCGCCAGCCTGATCAAGACAGTGTTGGCGGTGAACCACGGGCGCATTCCGCCCAGCCTGCATTTCGAGCGACCCAACCCTGCGCTCAAGCTGCAAGACAGCCCGTTTTATGTGCCCACCCGGGCACAGGAATGGCCGAGCGGCCCGCGCCGCGCTGGGGTGTCGTCGTTTGGCATTGGCGGCACCAATTGCCACGTCGTGGTCGAAGCCCTGCCCGACACTTTGCGCAGCGCCGCCCCCGAGGCGCAGGCCCCGGCATTGCTGCTCAGCGCCGCCAGCCACGCCTCGTTGCAACAACTGGCAGGGCACTACGCCCAGGCGCTCGACAGCCACCCAGCCCCGGCCAACCTGGCGCACACCGCCCTGCACGCACGGCAACTGGACTTGCCCCACCGCCTGGCAGTGCCCCTGCATGAAGAAACCGCCCACGCCTTGGCCGCATTTGCCCAAGGCAACCACGACGCGCTGCTGCATCACGGCCAGGCCAGGCCCGGCGAGCAGTTGTGGCTGTGCAGCGGCCAGGGCAGCCAGTGGGCCGGGATGGGTAAAAGCCTGTATGGCCAGTCCGACGCCTTTACCCAAAGCCTGGACCGCAGCTTTGCGATCTGCGCCGCGCATTTGCAGCCCGGCCTGCAAGCGGTGATGTTTGGCGAGCACCCGGCGCTTATCGACCGCATGGACTACGCACAACCGGCCATCGTCGCCTATGCCGTGGCCATGGCCGCGCATTGGCGTGCCCTCGGGCTTGCCCCCGATCGCCTCATCGGGCATTCGGTGGGCGAATACGCCGCCGCCGTGATCGCCGGCCTGTACCGCCTCGAAGACGTGCTGCCGCTGGTGATCACCCGTGGCCGCCTGATGAACGAATGCGCCGCCGAGGGCGCGATGCTCGCGGTGTTTTGCGACGAGGCCCGGTTGGCCCCGCTGGCCCACGAACACGGCGTGGAAATTGCGGTGTACAACGCCGAGCAACAGTTGGTGGCGTGTGGCCCGCGCGCGGGCATCGACACGCTGGCCCAGGCCCTGCAAGAGCAGCAGGTGCGCTGCAACCGCCTGAACGTCGCCGGTGCCGCGCATTCGCGGTTGCTGGAGCCGATTCTGGACGCGTTCCAAACCGCCTGCCGTGGGTTGCAGGCACGCCCGGGCACCACGCCGCTGATCTCCACCCTCACCGGCCAGCCACTGAGCCACACCGACCTGGAAGACGGCACGTACTGGCGCCGCCACCTGCGTGAGCCGGTGCGCTTCCACCAGGCCCTGCACTACGCGCTGCGCAGTGGCCTGCACCTGGGCCTGGAGCTGGGTGCGGATGCGCCGTTGACCGGTATCGCCAGCCGCCTCCCCGACACCGCCGTGCATTGGGTGGCCAGCGCCCGTCGCCACAAACCTGCGCAGGCGGTGCTGCAAGACAGCCTGCTGCGCCTGTTCGCGGCGGGCGTCAACCTGCCCTGGCGCGAAGTGCTGCCCAGCACCGGCCAACGCATCCAAGCGCCGTTGTATGCCTTCGATCAACAACGCTACTGGTGCGACACGCTGCCTGCGCCCAGCCCTGCCGCCCAGGACTGGCTGCTGCAAGGCGGGCGTGAGGTCGCGGCCCGCGAAGGCGACGGGCTGGATTTACCGCGCCTGGAGCGCTTGTACGCCTGCGTCACCCAACTGCACGGGCTGTACGTGGACCAGATGGTGCGCCAGTGCATCGGCGACGGCATCGACCGGGGCGTCAGCGCCCTGGACATCCTGCGCGGCGGGCGCCTGCTGCCGCGTCACCGGCAACTGCTGGTGCGCCTGCTCAATGCCTGCGTCGAGGACGGTTACTACCGCCTGGACCAGGGCCGTTACCACAGCGCCCACCCGCTGCCCCGCACCGAACAGGCGGCCTTGCTGCACACCTTGCGCGACTGCTGCGAAGGCCTGGACGTGATCGCCGACACCGTGGAGCGGGCGGGCGAGCAGTTGTTCGCCATGATGAACGGCAGCGTCGAGCCGGTGGCGGTGATCTTCCCGCAGAGCACTTCCAGCGGCGTGGAGGTGCTGTATCAACAGTTCAGTTTTGGCCGCTACTTCAACCAGATCGCCGCCGGGGTGGTCGCAGGCCTGGTACGCCAGCACCAACAGCACGGCATTGGGCCGTTGCGCATCCTGGAAGTGGGCGGCGGCACGGGCGGCACCACCGCCTGGTTGCTGCCCGAACTCAAGGACGTGGCCGGGGTGAGCTACGGCTTTACCGATATTTCGGCGCTGTTCAGCCGCCGCGCCGAAGAGAAATTCGCCGAATACGCCTTTGTCGACTACCACCAGTTCGACCTGCAGAAACCCGCTGCCGAACAAGGCTTTCAGGCCGGGCACTATGACCTGATCGTCGCCGCCAACGTGATCCACGCCACCCAACACGTAGGCCAGACCCTGCTCAACCTGCGCCCGCTGCTCAAGCCCGGGGGCGCCCTGTTGATGCGTGAAATCACCCGGCCCATGCGCCTGTTCGACTTTGTCTTCGGCCCGCTGGTGCTGCCGCTGCACGACGAGCAGGCGCGGGGCGGCGAGCTGTTCCTGAACACCGAACAGTGGCAGCAGCAATGCCAGGCCAGCGGTTTCGAGCGCCTGGACTGGCTGCCCGACGACGGCAGCGCCACCGCCCGCATCAGCGAGCACATCCTGCTGGCCCGCACTGCCGCGGTTACGCATGCGCCGATGCGTGTGGTGGGCCAGGACAGTGGCGACCCGGTGCTGGGCCGGCAACTGGGGCCGCAGCGGTATCAGGCCGACTGGTCCGACTGCGCAGGCCAGCCGCAACGCTGGCAGCAACGCCTGGACGCCGCCTGCGCAGCCCTCGCCCAGCGGCATGGCGAGCCGCGCCGGGCGCCACAGTTCAACCACCCGTTGCCGGTGCCCGAGGCGCTGGACGTCATCGGTCTCGAATGGCACAGCGACGTGCTGGGCGACGCCCGCGTGACGCTCAGCGATGCCCGCTGGCAACCGCTGTGCAGCACCGGCCAGACCGCCTCGCGCCACGCCAGTGTCGACACCCACTACCACTGGCAGTGGCAGCCGCTGCAACTGCCCGCTCAACCGGCACCCGACGGCGCACGCGTGCTGAAACCGGCGCCGGGCCTGTTGGTCGACATGGCCGCTGAAATCCTCACCGCCCTCGCCGAACCCGGCGAGCAGCCCTTGCTGGTGGTGACACACAACGCCTGGGCCTTGCCCGGAGATGCCGCTGTCATCCCTGAGCAACGTGCCCTGTGGGGCCTGTTGCGCGTGGCGAGCGCCGAGCTGCAGCGCCCGCTGGCCGTGATCGACCTGGACCGCGACGACGAAGCCAGCCTGGCGCTCGGCATGGGCGCCGCCCGCAGCGGCGAGCGCTGGATCGCCGTGCGCGGCGGCCAGGCCTGGGCGCAAACCTTGTTGCCAAGCGCCCACCCGGCGCCCGCCTTGCCCGCCAACCGCTTCAACGACAACGGCTGGCACTTGGTCACCGGCGCTTTTGGCGGGCTGGGACGGGTCAGCGCAGGCTGGCTGGCCGCCCAGGGCGCACGCCATATTGCCTTGCTGGCCCCGCGCTGCCCGGCCGACGGCGCCGCCTGGGTCGAACAGCTTGAGCACACCCATGGCTGCGAAGTGCGCTGGCTCGCTTGTGATGTGAGCGATGCCCACGCCTTGGCCCATTCCCTGGCCGCCTTGCAGGCCGAAAGAGCCCTGAGCGGCGCGATCCACTGCGCAGGCCTGTTGGACGACACCCCGCTGGCCAACCTTGGGCGCGACCGCCTGGCGCCGTTGCTGCAGGTCAAATGCCAGGCGGCGACGCAATTGCAACAGGCACTGGCAGCGCACGGGCGTTATCTGCTGCTGTATTCCTCGGCCGCCGCCAGCCTGGGTGCGCCCGGCCAGGGCGCCCATGCGCTGGCCAGTGCCTACCTGGACGGCCTGGCCGAGGCCGCCATTGACCAACGCCTGCGTGTGATCAGTGTGGCGTGGGGCGCCTGGGGCGAAGTCGGGCGCGCTGCCGAGCAAGGGCTGCACGCCAAACTGGCCGAGGCCGGCATGCTCACCCTGAGCACCGACGAAGGCCTGTGGCACCTGGAGCAAGCCGTGATGCGCGGTGCGCCGTGGCACCTGGCGATGCGCGTCGACCCGTCACGCATCGACTCGCACCGCCGACTGTTCCCGCGCACCGCGCTGGCCACCGCGCCCGCGCCCAAAACCGCGCCCGCACAGGCCGTGTGCGCGCCGCAACTCAACGGTGATCCCCAGGCCGATCGCCAGGCCCTGCAACACTGGCTGGGCGCCTCGATACGCCGCCAACTGCGCCTGGCCGCCGAGGCCAGCCTGGCGCCGGAGCAGGACCTGATGCAACTGGGCCTGGACTCCCTGCTGTTTCTGGAACTGAGCAGTGACATCCAGCGCCAGCTGGGCATTCGCCTGGACGCCGAGCAGGCTTACCGCGACTTGAGCATCCACGGCCTCACCGGCCTGCTGCTGGCCCAGGCGCCCAACGCGCAACCGGTGCAGGACGCAGCACCGATCGTGCTCGACCCCAAGGCGCGTTTCGAGCCGTTTGCACTCACGCCGATCCAGCACGCCTACTGGCTGGGCCGCACCGACCTGATCGACTACGGCGGCGTGGCCTGTCACGTGGTGTTTGAATGGGACAAACCCTACGCCCGCTTCGACCCCGTGCGCTTTGAAAAGGCCTGGAATGCCTTGATCCAGCGGCACGACATGCTGCGCATGGTGGTAGACAGCGACGGTCGCCAGCGCGTGCTGGAACACACGCCCTGGTATCACCTGCCGCGCAACGACCTGCGCGACCTGAGTGAAGACGCACGGCAAGCGCGCCTGCTGGCGATCCGTGAAGACCTGTCGTACCGCGTGCTGCCCGCCGACCGCTGGCCGCTGTTCGAGGTGACCTTGAGCGAGCTGGACAGCCAACATTGCCGCCTGCACATGAACCTGGACCTGCTGCTGTTCGACGTGCAGAGCTTCAAGGTGATGATGGACGACCTGGCCCGCGCCTACGCTGGCGAAGACCTGGCGCCGTTGCAACTGACCTTTCGCGATTACGTGGTGGCCGACCAGGCCCAGCGCGACACCCTGGGCTGGCGCCAGTCCTGGCGGTTCTGGATGGACACCCTGGAGCACCTGCCCGCCGCCCCGCAGTTGCCCATGGCAACGGCGGCGCTGCAAGGCCCGCCGCGCTTTCGCACCTTGCAGGCACAACTGGATGCGCCGCGTTGGGGCCGCCTGAAAAACCACTGCCAACACCTGGGCCTCACCGCCTCGGCGGCGCTGCTGGCGTTGTTCGCACAGACCCTGGAAAGCGTCAGCCGCAGCCCGGACTTCACCCTTAACCTGACCTACTTCAACCGCCGCCCCGTGCATGCCCAGGTGCAACAGCTGATCGGTGACTTCACCTCGGTGCTGTTGATGGACTTCCAACTGGGCCGGGGCGCGAGCCTGCGCGAGGTGATGCAGGCCACCCAGTCGCGCCTCTGGCAGCGCCTGGCCCACACCGCCGTGAACGGCGTGGAAGTGATGCGCGAACTGGGCCGCCGTCAAGGCCAGGGCCGCCAACCGGCCATGCCGGTGGTGTTCACCAGCATGCTGGGCATGTCGCTGGACGGCCAGGCCATCGACCAGGCCATGACCGCCACGCTGGGCGACCCG
The DNA here is from genome assembly GCF_054071325.1 of Pseudomonas sp. SDO5215_S409. Taxonomy (NCBI): domain Bacteria; kingdom Pseudomonadati; phylum Pseudomonadota; class Gammaproteobacteria; order Pseudomonadales; family Pseudomonadaceae; genus Pseudomonas; species Pseudomonas sp. SDO5215_S409. Next base: position 41,884 of record NZ_JBSVWN010000018.1, read on the forward strand.
GTGCATGTGTTCACCCAGACGCCCCAGGTGTGGCTGGACCACCAGGTGATGGAGATCGACGGCGAGCTGGTGTTCAGTTTGTACTGCATGGAAGACGTGCTGGCCGACGGGCTGATCGACCGCCTGTTCCACACCTACAGCCAGTGGTTGCACCAGTTGGCCGACGACACCGCAGGTTTTGAGCGCCCGCCCGCCCTGCCCCGGCATGCGTGGCCCAGCGCGCCGGTCGACCTGCAAGCCCTGGAAACCCGCCTGCGTGCAGCGCCGGGGGTATACAGCGCCAGCGTCAGTGCCGACAGCCAACACCGCCAGTTGATCGCCCAAGTGGTGGCGCAGGCACCGCAGCCCATGAGCGTCACCGTGCCCCTGCCCATCGAGGCCTTGCCGCAACTGGACGCTGCCCAGCGCGACGAAGTCGAACTGACGTGGCAAGCGCTGGAGCAACGCGCTCGCCATGGCATTGCCGCGACCTTGCGCCAACACGGGCTGTTCAGCGAAGTGGGCCAGCGCCATGACCTGGCGCAAGTGATGACCCGGTTGGCCGCCCAGCCGTCATTCACCGCCTTGGTGCGCCAATGGCTGACGATGCTCGTGCAACAGGGCTGGGTTGTGCGCGATGGCGCCCACTACGTCACCCAGCAGCCACTGCCGCAGGCGGCCCCGCTGCCCTTGCCGCAGGCGGCGTGGAGCCAGACCCTGGCGGGCTACCTGGACACCTGCATTCAATTGCACGGCGAACTGCTGCGCGGCGAACGCTCGGCCCTGGGCCTGTTGTTTGGCGGCAACGACGCGGTGGTCAACGCCTTTTACAACGACAACCCGGTGCTGCAATGCCTGAACCGCAGCCTGGCGCTCACCGCCAGACACCTGGCGGCAAACCGCACGGACCTGCGTGTGCTGGAAGTGGGCGCAGGCACCGGCGCGAGCACCGCGCAGCTGCTGCCCGCCCTGCAGCCGCACCTTGAGACGTACCGTTTTACCGACATCTCCAGCCTGTTCCTGGAGCAGGCGCGCGAGCGTTTCGCCGAGTGGCCACAGTTGAGCTGTTCACTGCTGGACCTCAACCAGCCGGTGGATTTCAGCCAACACCCGGGGGCTGGCTACGATCTGATCGTGGCGGTCAACGTGCTGCACGACGTGGTGCACGTGCCCCGCAGCCTCAAGCGTTTACATGGCCTGTTGCGTCCCGGCGGCCACTTGTTGCTGGTGGAAGCCACCGAGCGCGACAGCGCGTTGCAACTGGCAAGCATCGGCTTTATCGAAAACCTCAGCCATTTCGACGATGCACGGGCCGACGATGACAAAGCCATGCTCGACCTGCCGCGCTGGCAGGCCGTGGTACAGGCGGCGGGCTTCAGTTGGCGGATGAACTGGCCGCAACAGGCCGATGACCGCATGCGCCAACACTTGATGGTGGCGCGGGCCGACCACGAAGCACCGCTGGACCTGCCCGCGTTGCAGGCCCAGGTGCAAGAATGGGCGACTCCCTGGCCGCTGACGCTCAACCGGGTGGAACACGCCATCGCGCCCAAGCCCGAGGCGCCCCCGGCGGCGCCACGCCCGGCAGCGACAGCGGCACCGTTGGTGATCCAGGCCGTCGCGGCGCTGTGGCAGGAACTGCTTGGCCAACCCGTGGACGCGGCCAGCGACTTCTTCCACGCGGGCGGCGACAGCCTGATTGCCACCCGCATGATCGCCCGCCTCAACCGCCTGGGTTATACCGCCAGCAGCCTGCGCAACCTGTTCGACAACCCGCGCCTGGGCGACTTTTGCGCCACGCTTCAGGCCCCTGCCGAGTCCGTCGACGACAACCCGCTGGCCCTGGCGCGAGGCCCGCAACCAGGCACCGTGTTTGCGTTCCATGCCTCCGACGGCGAGATCGGCGCCTACCTGCCGCTGGCCCAGGCGCTGGGCTGCCAGTTGTTCGGCCTGCAAGCCGCCCACGCCTTGCAGGCACCGTCGCTCGAGGCATTGGCGACGCAGTACGTCGACGCGATCGTGCGCCAACAACCCTCCAGGCCGTATGTGCTGCTGGGCTGGTCCTACGGCAGTTTTGTCGCCCATGCCGCCGCCCGCCAGTTGCACGCCAAGGGTGAACCGGTGCGCCTGGTGCTGCTGGACCCGGTGTGCCGCGAGGACTTCCACTTCAAAGACCGCAGCAGCTTGCTGCGCATGATGGCCCAGGGCGCAAAAACCCTTGAGCTTCCGGCTGACCTCGAACACCTGAGCGAAGCCCGGCAATTGGAGGTGTTCATGCGCGCCGCTGCCGGGGCCGGGGTGCTGAAAAACCCGCCATCGGCCACCGAGTCGCAGCAGTGGTTGCACCGCATCGAGCACTTGATGCGCCTGCTCAATGGGCACACCCGCCCGGATGCCCTGGACGTGCCGTGCCTGTGGCTGACCGCCGCCGAACGCCCGGCGCACTGGCTGCCCGCCGAACACGACTGGCACGCCTGTGCCACCCCTGCGCAGCGCCACACCCTGGCCTGCGATCACTGGCAATTGCTGCTCGACCCCGCGCACTTGCCAGACACCGCCGCCGCCATCACCACTTGGCTGAAGGAGCACTACGCATGACCCATCCTTTGAAAGTCCTGATTGTCGGGGCCAAATTTGGCGAGTTGTACCTCAACAGTTTTCTGGTGGACTCACCCGGGCTGCAACTGGCCGGCCTGCTGGCCAACGGCAGCCCGCGTGCCCGGGCGTTGGCCAATGCGTTTGGCATCACGCTGTACACCGACGTCGCGCAACTGCCCGCCGACCTGGACCTGGCCTGCGTGGTCGTGCGCTCGGGCGTGGTCGGCGGGGCCGGTGGGCACCTGACGCAAAGCCTGTTGCAACGCGGGCTGCACGTGATCCAGGAACACCCGGTGCACCCCGATGAAATCGCCCGGCATCAACAGTTGGCGGCGTCCGTCGGGCGCCATTACCGGGTCAACAGCTTTTATGCGCACACCGCGGCCGGGCGTTGCTGGATCGACGCGGCGCAGCGGGTACGCCAACTGCTCGCGGGCCAGGCGCCCAGCCTGGCGCAATTGACCACCAGCCGCCAACTGCTCTACTCGAGCCTGGACCTGATGCTGCAAGCCCTGGGCGGCTCACAGGCCGCGCACACCAGCGTGAGCCTGCTGGGCAGTGACGCGCACTTTCACACGCTGGCCCTGGACCTGCCGGAATGCCGCGTGTTGCTGCGCCTGCAACGCTGGATGAACCCCGACGATCCCGACCTGCACAGCCTGATCATGCACCAGATGACCCTGGGTTGGCCCAGCGGCTACCTGTCGCTGGAAGCCAGCTACGGGCCGGTCAACTGGACACCGGCGTTGCACAGCGACAGTCACGCCGATGACCGCCAAACCGGCTACAGCAGCACCGCGGCCTACCTGGAACGCCCCACCGCGCTGCCCCTGCACCCGGCCGCCGCCAACTGGCGCAGTGCCCAGGAAGTGGAAGGCCCGGCGGGCGTGGGCCATTTGCTGCAACAGGTGCGCGGCCATGTGCAGGGCGCACCGGTCGACGCCTGGTTGAGCGATGACGATCAACAGGCACTCGCCCGGTTGTGGCAAGACGTGCTGCGTTGCGCTGGCCCCGCCGAACAGCGCACCGCCCCACCACCGTTGCCGATTGAGGCCGCGCAATTGCGCGCCGGGAGCGCGTCGGCATGAGCCTGTTGCGTCCTTACCTCAGCAGCGACGGCGCCACAGCGCACCTGGTGCTGTGCCCGTTCGCCGGGGCCAGCGGCGGGGCTTTTCACAGCTGGCGCGGCCTGGATGACCTGGGCCTGGACCTGTCCCTGGTGGTCTACCCCGGCCGTGACCAGCGCATGCACGAGCCGTGCGAGCGCCAGGTCGGCCCGTTGGCCCAAAGCCTGGCCCACGCCGTGCAGGCGCTCGACGAGGAGCAACGCGAACAGACGCTGTTGTGCGGCCACAGCATGGGCGCCCAGGTCGCGTTTGAAACGTGCCTGTTGCTGGAACAGGCCGGTACGCCTCCCGCCGGCCTGGTGCTGTCGGCCTGCCACGCGCCGCACTTGAGCGGCCGGCGTTTGCTCAGCCATCTGGACGATGCGGGGTTTATCGAGCAATTGGTGGCGATTGGCGGTTGCAGCCCGGCACTCTTGGACGACCGCGCCCTGTTGCAGCTGTTCATGCCGTTGCTGCGGGCCGACTTCCAGGCGACCGAAAGCTACCACCGCCCCTTGGAAGCCCGGCGCCCACGCCTGCGCACCCCCACCTTGCTGCTCAACGGCAGCCATGACCCGGAGGCCGATGCGGCCGAGGTCGCGGCCTGGTCGCACTGGTTGGACGGTGAGGTGCAACACCGCGACGTCGCAGGCGACCACTTTTACCTCACCCAGCGCCCGCGTGCGTTTGCCGCTCGCGTGCTGGGGTTTATCGAACACAGCATCAGCCCCTTTTATCATTAACGGGAATTGACCATGCCCCCTTCATCCTTACAGCCTTTTCTCACCCTCACACTGCCCCAGCGCCTGCACCACTGGGCACAGGCCCAAGGCAACCGCACGGCGTTGGTGGCGGGCGACGTGCGAGTCAGCTTCACCCAACTCGACGCACGCGTCTCCCGCCTGGCCGGTGGCCTGGCCGCGCTGGGTATCGGTGCCGGTGACCGGGTCATGCTGCAATTGCCCAACGGAGTCGGGTTTGTCAGCGCCCTGTTTGCGCTGATGCGCCTGGGCGCCCTGCCGGTGCTGGCCATGCCGACCCAGCGCGCGCAAGACATCGACGCCTTGTGCGCACTGGCAGAACCGGTGGCCTACCTGATTCCCGAGCGCATCCGCGACTTTGATTTCCGCCCCATGGCCCTGGACATCCGCGCGCGTCACCCGTCGCTGCGCCATGTCATCGTCGACGGCGAACCCGGCCCGTTCACGGCGTTGTCCAGCCTGGACGCGGCCTGCACATCGCTGCCCGCGGTCGGCCCACACGACACCGCGCTGTTGCTGCTGTCGGGCGGCACCACCGGCACGCCCAAACTCATCCCGCGCAGCCACGCGGCGTACGCCTACAACTTCACCCAGTCCGCCGCACTGTGCGAACTCGGCCCGCACAGCGTGTACCTGGCCGTGCTGCCCACCGCCCACAACTTCACCCTGGCCTGCCCGGGCCTTTTGGGCGCGCTGGCCGTCGGCGCGTGCGTGGTCCTGGCCCCAAGCGCCAGCTGCGACGTGGCCATGCCGCTGATCGCACGCGAACGGGTGACGCATGTGGCCCTGGTGCCGCCGTTGGCCCAGCTGTGGGCCCAGGCCCGCGAATGGGAAGACAGCGACCTGTCGAGCCTCAAGCTGGTGCAGGTCGGCGGCTCGCGACTGGACCCAGGCCTGGCCCGGCAACTGGTGGACGCCCTGGGCTGCCGCCTGCAACAGGTGTTCGGCATGGCCGAAGGGCTGCTGTGCTACACCCGCCCGGACGACCCGCTGGAGGTGGTGCTCAACACCCAGGGGCGCCCGCTGTCGCCGGATGACCAGGTGCGCCTGGTGGACGCCGACCTGCAGGACGTGGCCCCCGGCGCCGTCGGCGAATTGCTCACCCGGGGCCCCTACACCATCAGCGGCTATTACCGCGCCGCCGAGCACAACGCCCGCAGCTTTACCGCCGACGGTTTTTACCGCAGCGGCGACCTGGCGCGCTGGACCGCCGGGGGCAACCTGGTGGTCGAGGGCCGTATCAAGGAGCAGATCCAGCGCAGCGGCGAAAAAATCTCCGCCGCCCTGATTGAAACCCACCTCAACGCCCTGCCCGAGGTTGAAGCCGCCGTGGTGGTGGCCGTGCCCGACAGCCTGCTGGGCGAGCGCATCTGCGCGTTCATCCTGGGCGAACCCCCGACCGGTGCCGCCCAGACGCTGCGTGAACAACTGCGCGACAGCGGGCTGGACACCGACAAGTTGCCGGACCAGTTCGAGTGGCTGATGGCCTGGCCGCTGACCGCCGTAGGCAAGATCGACAAACAGCAACTGGCCGTTCTGGCCCAGTAACCGGAGGAGCGTTGCATGACCGCTATCAAGCCCGCGTCACACTGCGAAAACCTTCAGGACATCCGCCACGGCATCGACAGCCTCGACCGCCAGTTGGTGCAACTGCTGGCCACGCGCCTGACCTACGTGCAGGCCGCCACGCAATTCAAGGCCGACGTGCACGCCATCCCGGCCCCCGAGCGGGTCAGCGCCATGCTTGAGGAGCGCCGGGCCTGGGCGGCCGACGCCGGGTTGCCGGTGGACGAAACCGAGGAGTTCTTTCGCGACTTGATCCACTGGTTCATCAACCAGCAGATCAACCACTGGCACCGCTTGCACCCCCAGGAGGCGCACCCATGAACCGGGCGCCGTCGTTCGCCGGGTTGCTGCGTTGCCTGAACGCCGCCCGAGCGCAAACCAATGTTTCGCGCCCGCAGGTGCTGGCCTCGTTTTCCACCGTGTCAGCGCAGGTCGACCCCTTGGCGCTGTTCAGCGCCAACCACCCACATGTGCCCGCCTGCCTGTGGCATGTGCCCGCCCAGGGCCTGTTTCGCCTGGGCCTGGGCCAGGCCCATGAGTTCAAGGGCGGGCGCGATGAAAGCTGGCAGGCCCTGGAGCAGCGCTGGCAATCGATGGCTGCGGACGCGGTGGTGCATGGCCGTCATCGCCCTTCGTTGTTCGCAGGGTTTGCCTTTGACAAAAACAAGCCGCGCACGCCGCTGTGGCGCGACTTTCCGGATGCGGCGCTGACGCTACCCGGCTTTGAACTGCAGCATCACCGCGACAAAACCCGCCTGGTGGTGAATGTGCTGGTGGAGCAGCGCAGCGACTGTCGCCGCCTGGCGCTGGCCCTGACGCACCAGTGGGCCGAGATCCTGGCGCGGGCTTTGCCAGCCGCCCACACCACGCCGCCTGCGTATGTGCGCCTGTCCATGCCGCACCTGTGGAAGCAGGATGTCAGCCATGCCGTGCGCCGCATTCAATACAGCAGCCTGAAAAAAGTGGTGCTGGCACGCGCTCAAAAAGTCCCGGCGGCCGAGCCGTTGCACGTGGTGATGCAACGCTTGCTCGACAAGCAGCCACAGGCGTACCTGTTTGCATTCGCCCGCGACACCAGCTGTTTTGTGGGCGCATCCCCCGAATGCCTGCTGAGCGTGCGGGACCAGCACTTGCACACCATGGCCCTGGCGGGCAGCGCACCGCGCAGCAGTGACGCGCGCCGCGACGCGTCGCTGGGTGAACAGCTGCTGGCCAGCGAAAAGGACAACGCCGAACATGCCATGGTGGTCGCAAGCCTTCGCGAGTGCCTGGCGCACCATTGCAGCGACTTGCAGGTGGCGCCACACCCGCGCCTGCACAAACTGGCGCACATCCAGCACTTGTTGACGCCGGTACAGGGCCGGCTCAAGCCCGGCAACAGCCTGTTGGGCATCGCCGAATGCCTGCACCCCACCCCGGCGGTGGGCGGTTTCCCGCGTGAGGCGGCGCTGGACTATATCCGCACCCGCGAACAGCTGGACCGGGGCTGGTACGCAGGCCCCGTGGGCTGGTTGAACGACCAGGGCGACGGTGAATTCGCCGTCGCCCTGCGCTGCGCCTTGCTGGAGGGCGGCCGCGCCACGCTGTTCGCGGGGTGTGGCCTGGTCAGCGGTTCGGACCCGGAAAGCGAGTACCGCGAAAGCGATCTGAAGATGCAGACCATGCGCGAAGTGCTGGCCGCCCGTTAAGCGGTGGGTCGATGCGCATTGGCCGGAACGCCCGGCTCGGCAACCGCGCCCATGGCGCCCAACGGAAGCGCCATGGCGTGTGAATCAGTTGGAACAGGCGGTTCAGCTGAGCGCAACTGACCGCTGGAAGCTGGCGATGCGTTGCCACATGGCAACCGGGTTGGAGTACATCGGGAAATGCCCGCAGGCCGGGATTTCGGCCAACTGCACGCCTTGGCGTTGAATGAACGGCAAGTAGCTCAGGTAGTTGTTCTGCTCGCCGTACATGAACATCCGTGGGCAAGGCAGGCCGAGGAATTTGTCCATCAGGCCCGCATGGTTGGAGTGCTCGACCATCGACTCGAAAATCCCGCGCACCGCCCCGGACCTGATTCTGCCTGAACGGGGAGGCTAGAAACGAAGCCAAAACAGGCGTGTCGCAAATCAGTGTTTCCCAATGAGCCAAAAGGGCCGTGACGGAAAAATCAGGGGTTCTGGCTAAAAACCCCCGGGTAGTGTTGAGCCCTATGGCAAGGTCCCTATGTCGTGTGCCAATGGCGCCGAAAAATTGATGCGGCAGAACCCGCTTGAATCAAAAAAGTGGGAAAGGAACTTTTTCTTGACCCTGGACCACTCAGGGAGAAGTCGGTTTCAAATTTTCTGTCAACCTTAATCGTTGGAACATTGATGAAAATCGGATCCTTTTTCCAGCTGAATATTGGGACAGCTCCAGTTGATGTATTGCAGAACGAAGGACAAGCCGGACGGACTCAGGCGCCGTCTCCGTCACGCCAACTCCCAAGCTCCACGCCCGTCAGCCTGCCTAAGAGCCGCAGCATGGGGACCAAATTACGCGGCCTGGTTTCCCGGCAGGCAAACCAGACGCAAGCCAAAATCAACAATCAAGCTTCAGCAATGAAGATCAGCGGTGTCCACGTCGGGCGTCTCAGCGACCACGAATTGATGACCATGTCGCTGGCCCTGCATATTCAGCCGACCGGGGACATAAATATGCTGCGGGAAGGCATCGCTGCGCGATTCACTCAATTCAACGAAGTCATGGCGGCTGCCATGGGCCGCAGTGCGCATGGACTCCCCGGAACGCGCAACCTATGCATATTGGGGGGTGACCAGCTTGATAATCAGGAGTGGCAAAGCCATCTTGGCCTCAGCAAGGCAGATGCCGAAGTATTGAAAGCGGCAGGACGCAACGCCAACATGGCCGTCATCGTCGACAATAACGGCGGGAAACCTATCCAGATTTCCTTGTATTTTTATGGATCAAGCAGCGCCAAAGACCTCAATCAACACCTGCATACAATGCTGGATGTGCAAGGCGATGTGTATAAGTCCGTGCGCGACGCCGCCGGAGTATTCGCCGGTTTACTGGAGAAAAACCCCGGCGGTATCAAAGTCGATATGATCGGCGGAATTTCCTTGGGTGGCGGTTGCGCTCAATACTTTAAGGCGGCCTTGGAAAGCAAAGTGACGCTCGGCGACGATAAGCCGGCAATGATTTTACTTGATCCCCAATTATTGAATAACACTCAGGGCCGCAAGGCTGCGCAGAGCGGTTCACTGGGCTATGACTACAACAAGCTACACGGCGTCGCGGTGACTCTCGACTATAGCAAAAAACCGAGAAAGAGCCTGATGGACCGTATGGAAACTGCAGGATACACGCACCCCGGCGTGCTGCGGCTGAAACTGGACTTGCAGGACAATGACGCCATCAAATTCGGGGCTGAAGGCTTGCCGTCACGCAACCAAAAACCGAAACCTGTCTTTATGCTGGGATATCACGGTCAAAATTCCGCCTTTGAAGCCGCAATTCACCGCTTTGCAGGAGCGTTTTCACATTAATCGACACCGGGCAAAAGCGGCGGTTCTTTCAGATCAGGAGTCCGCAGAATTCGGAAAAATCGTACGCTAAGATTAAGCGACCCGGCAGGTCACTTGGGGTAATTGGCTGTCGGGCATGGCGACGTGAGCGCCTGTCGAATCTGAGCTGCAAACACGGCGTTCTCCTCGGCACTCAGCACTCCCGCCGCCTCCAGTTTCATCGCTGCGTGTGTACATTCCTTTTTGCCATGGCTTTTCATACGGCAAACCTATCAAGCCTTGGCGCGCAACGTCCCCAGCAACGCGTCGACGATCGGGTTGCTGCGTGTGGCATTCCAGGCCACGGCGGTGGTGACCACGTTGAGTTTTTGGGTCAGGGGGCGAAACACCACGTTGGGCGGCGCCAGTTTTTTCATCGATGCGGGCACCAGCGCCATGCCCTGCCCGCAACTGACGAACGCGATCTGCGAGGCCACCGAGCGCACCTCGTGCAGCACCCTTGGCGAAAACCCGCTGGCGTGGCAGGTGGCGATCAGGTTGTCGAAGTACACCGGGCTGACCTTGCGTGAAAACATCACCAGGGGCTCGTTGGCCAGGCTCGACAGGCTGATGCGCGTGCGTGACGCCAGCGGGTGGTCGCAGTGCAGCGCCACTACCAGGCGGTCCTCGGTCAAGGGGATGGACTTGACCGCAACGCCCAGGTCGCCTTCAAGGCGCGCGAATGCCAGGTCGATATCACCCGCCTCCAGCGCCGGGACCGCGTCGACACTGTCGATCTCGCGCACCGACACCGTCAGGCCCGCGTGGTCTTTTTTCAATTGCTCGATCAGCGCGGGCAGCACATCGCCCATCGCCGTGGAGATGGCGCCAATCGTCAACATTTGCGCCTGCCCCGCCACCGCTTCGTCCACCGCCAGTTCCAGGCGCTCCAATTGCTCGGCGAACTTGCGCACGGCGGGCAGGATGGCCAGGCCCACGGGCGTCAACTTGGCACCGCGCCGCGAGCGCTCGAACAGCTTGACCTTGAGCGACTGCTCCAGCACCTGGATCTGTTCGGACAGCGGCGGTTGCGACATGCCCAGGCGCTTGGCGGCGCGGCCGAAGTTCTGTTCTTCGGCCACCGCCAAAAACAACCAGAGGTGACGAATCAGGCGGAAATTGATCATGGCGATTCCATAGGTAAAAGGTATGCAACGCAGGCCTTGCATCTAATACACCAATCATGTCCCGGAAACCACTGGCAGGATGTATAGCCAGTCTGTAACCACCGGCTTGTCTGTACCGAAGGCGAGCTCTAAGCTGGCCGGTCTTTTGATACCGCCGCGGAACGCCTCATGTCTCGAAGTATTGCCCACCTCGCCGTGCTGCTGGGGTTGATCACCGCCATTGGCCCGTTCGCCATCGACATCTACCTGCCCGCCCTGCCCACCCTGGGCAGCAGCCTGCAAGCGACGCCTGCGGCCGTGCAGATGAGCCTCACGGTGTTTTTCATGATCATCGGCGTGTGCCAGCTGTTTTACGGGCCGATGAGCGATGTGTTCGGGCGCAAGCTGCCGATTTACGTGGGGCTGGTGATTTTCGCGATCGCCAGCGTGGGGTGTGCGCTGGCGCCCAACATTGAAGTGCTGATCGGTTTTCGGGCGCTGCAAGCGTTTGGCGCATGCGCCGGGATGGTGATCCCCCGCGCGGTGGTGCGTGACCTGTACACCGGGCATGAGGCGGCGCGGCTGATGGCGCTGCTGATGCTGGTGATGAGCGTGTCGCCGATTCTGGCGCCGTTGGCCGGCAGCCTGATCATTGCGCTGTGGAGCTGGCGTGAAGTGTTCGTGGCACTGGCCTGCGTTGCCCTGCTGTGCCTGGTGATGACCGTGGTGCAACTGCCCGAAACCCACCCGGCCGAGCGGCGGCTGGGCAAAACCCTGGGCGCTGCGTTCGGCAGCTACGGTGCGTTGTTGCGTGACCCGGTGTTTACCGGGTTGTCGGTGGTGGGCGGGTTTGGCCTGGCGACCTTTTTTGTGTTCATCGGCAGTGCGCCGTTCGTGTACATCGAGCATTTCGGGTTGACGCCCACCCAGTTCAGCCTGTGCTTTGCGCTCAATGCCGCCTCGTTTTTCGCCCTCAGCCAGCTCACCGCACGCCTGAGCGCACGCTGGGGCCTGGCGCCGCTGATCCGTTGGTCGGCGCTGGGCGTCGCAGGCGTCATGGGCGCGCTGGCGCTCACGACCCTATGGGGCGACAGCCTGGCGGTGATGATGACGTTGCTGTTTATCGGCTTCGGGTTTCTGGGCCTGCTCTTGCCCGCGACCGGCGTGCTGTCGCTGGAAGACCACGGCGCCGTGGCCGGTTCCGCCTCGGCGCTGCTGGGGGCCATCCAGATGATCACCGCCGCCGTGACCATGACCCTGGTGGGCGTTTACGCCGACCACACCCCGGCGCCCATGCTGATCGGCATTGCGCTGAGCGCGGTGGCGGCATTGCTGGTGACCTGGTGGACACTCGCCCGCCTGCCTGCGCACTTACAGCCCCAACACTAAATGTGCCAGTGCCCGCTGCACGCGTTCAGCCACACAAAGAACTCGGCAGCCGGCATGGGCCTGGCGATCAGGTAGCCCTGCACTTCATGGCAGCCAAACTGCTCGAGCAAGGCGCACGTCTCGGCATGCTCCACGCCTTCGGCGACCAGGCGCAGGTTCATGATCAAGCCCAGTTGAATAATCGCCCTGACGATCTCTTGCTGCTCCGGGCGGTGCATTTGCGCAATGAAGGAGCGGTCGACTTTCAGTTCGTCCACCGGCAAGCGTGCCAGGTAGGCCAGCGAGGAGTAGCCGGTGCCGAAGTCATCGATCGACAGGCTGAACCCGATCTGACGCAAGCGTGACAACGACACCAACGCCTGGTCGGGGTTGCGCATGGCGCTGGACTCGGTGATCTCCAGGCAGATCTGCGCGGCGCTGGCACCGGTCTGTTTGAGCAGTGTTTCGACCTGGCGCGCGAACAGCGGCGACTCCAGGTCATGCACGCTCAGGTTGACGCTGATGCGCACCTTTGACGCGCCCGTCTGCTGGCGGCTCAGGTGCATGCACTCACGCAACAGCCACAGGCTCATCGCGCAAATTTTACCGTTCTGCTCGATGATCGGCAGAAACGCCCCCGGCGCCAGCAGCCCCAGGCGCGGGTGCTCCCAGCGCACCAATGCTTCGGCGGCCGACACCTGGCCGGTGGCGAGCGAGGCCTTGGGTTGCAGGAACACGCGCAGTTGACCGGCCTCGATGGCCGAGTCGAAGTCTTCCAGCAACGCCATGGACGCCTGGCGGCGAAGCTCCTGCTCCGGGTCGTAGAACACATGGTTGAGGGCCTGGCTGCGCGCGGCATCCAACGCGACCTCGGCGTAACACAGCAAGTCCTGGACCTGCCGCCCATGGGTCGGATAACGCGCCAGCCCCAGGCGGGCCTTGGCGCGGATGCGTTGCTGGCCGCTCAATTTGAACGGTTGATCGAGCGTGCGGGCTAGGCGCGCCAGGCAGATTTCCTGGTCACACCGCAGCAGCAAGGCAAACCCGCCGGACGGCAAGCGTGCCAGCAGTTCACCCTCACCCAACACCGCCGACAACCGCTGCGCCACGCTTTGCAGCAGCAGGTTGCCGTCGGCGTAGCCGTATAACGCGTTGAGGCGCTTTAAGTCGACCAGGTCAAAAATCGCCACGGTCAGGCCCGCCACCGGCAGGAACCCCTCTTCAATCACCTGGTCGACGTTCATGATAAAGCGCGTGCGGTTGGGCAAACCGGTCAGCGGGTCTTCAAAGGCCAGCTGAGAGATACGCAGCTCGCGGCTGGCAATCGCATCGCTCATGCGCCCGATAGCCCCCGACAAGGCCCCCAGTTCGTCGCGGCCCGCCGGCAGGCTCAGTTGATAGTTGCCGCTGGCGATCTGCTGCGCGGCCTGGCTCAGGTTGCGCAACGGGCCAATGAACGCACGCGCCAGCGGCAACCCCACCAACAGGCCGAGCACAAAGGTGACCACGCCGATGCCCACGAACAGCAACAGGCAGGACAGGCGTTCGGCCTTGATCTGCTGCAAGCTCACGTCGCCCGCCAACACCAAGGGTGCACCGCCAGGCCCGGTGACCGGCACAAACAGCGAACGAAAATCACCGAACTCGTCGTGGTATTCACTGAACGTGTCGTGCTGTTGATCAAACACGCGGGCCAGTGAACTCGGCGCACTCTGGTAGGCAGCCAAGTGTTTGCCATAACGGCCTGCGGCGATTTCTTCGGCGCCGGCCGAGTCCATCACGAACAACGGCGTGCCCTGGCGCCGGGTGAGGACGTAAATCGAGTCGACCCCGGCTTTTTTCGCATAAGCGTCCAGGCGCAGCAGCATCGCCTGGTAGCGCGCTTCATCGAAGGGGCCGTCGGCCAACAGCTCACGCAGGTAGTCGTCGCCGATCAGCATCGGCAAGGCTTGCACCATGGCGCCCAGGCGCGTGGCCACCACTTGATCGTCGGCCTCGGCCTTGAGCTGATAACCGCTGATGCTGAACAGCACGGTGGCCAACAGATGGATCGCGACAAAACTGAGCGACACCTTGCCCAGCAACGTCAGCGAACGCAGCTTGCGCCACAGGCCCGGCGCCTGGGAGGGCGCGTCGTCCGGCAATAACCAGCTTTGTTGCTCGAAAACCTTACGCATGCACCGTTTCTCCGCCCGGACCGTCTTACACCTTGAATCGTTTGACCAGGCTTTGCAGATCGCCGCCCAGCTGTGCCAGGTCGACGCTCGAATCGGCCATCTCGGCACTTGCCTGCGCCGACTGGTCGGCCACTTCACGCACATTGAGCACGCTTTGGGTGATCTCGGCGGCCACGCAGCTCTGTTGTTGCGCGGCCGTGGCGATCAACAGGCTCATCTGCTGGATGCCCGCCACCTGCTCGGTGATGGTGGCCAGGGCGGCGCCCGTGTCGCGCACGCCCGTGACGGTGGTGCGGGTTTGCTCCACGCTCGCCTGCATCATGCGTGCGCTTTCTTCGGCAATGCGTTGCAGGCCTTCAATAAGGTGCTCGATCTCTTGCGAAGAGTGCTGGGTGCGCAGTGCCAGGCTGCGCACTTCATCGGCCACCACCGCAAACCCGCGCCCCGCTTCACCGGCGCGTGCCGCTTCGATGGCCGCGTTGAGCGCCAGCAGGTTGGTTTGCCCGGCGACGGTCTTGATCACATCCAGCACGCCACCGATGCGCTCGCTTTCCTTGTGCAGGCGCGTCATCGACTCGGCGGACAGCCCCACTTCATGGGCGAGGTTTTCGATTTGCGTCACCGCTTGCTGCGACACCCACAGGGCGCTGCTCGCCTGCAGGTCGGCCGTCTTGGCGGCCTCGGCGGTGGACTCCGAATGGCGCGCCACTTGCGTCACGGCGCTGGTCATCTGGCTCATGGCGGTGGCCACCAGGTCCGTCTCGGTTTTCTGGGTATCGATACCGGCGCGGGTCTGCTGGGTGATCGCGGCAAACTGGCTGGCCGACGCGGCCAGGCGATGGGAACTGCCGCCGATCAGCGAGATGACGTCACGCAGGCGATGGCTCATGTTGTCGATCGCACGCAGCAACTGGCCCAGTTCGTCGGCACGCTCACTGTGCAGCGCTACCGTGAGGTCGCCGCTGGCGATGCGTTCTGCGGCTTGCAAGGTTTCTCGCAGCGGCCTCACGATCTGCCGACCAATGTGCCAGGCCAACAAGCTGCCACACAACAAGGCCAGGCATGTCACGCTGGCCAGCGTAAACACTACACGCTCCACACTGCGGCTGGCCCGGCGCTCTTCGACGTCGTACAGCGCGTTGATCTCGCCTTGCAACACCGCCAGCGACTGATTGAGCGTGAGCACCGTGGGCCCGATGTCGGCCCCGGCCTGCACCTGGCTGTGGGCGATGCCGTAAGCGCGCAGTTTCTGGTCGAGCGCCTTGATGCGCACCAGGTCTTCCTGGGGCCAGCGACCGCCGCGCACATCATCGACGATAGCGGCCAGCATCTTTTCCATGGTCGCGACACTGGCGTCATGACGCTGCAGTTGCGCGGCTTCGCCGGTCAGCGCGTATACAAAGTTGGCATCCCGGGAAAACACGGTCTGGTCGAACAGGTTGCCCAGCCGGTTGATGCGCTTGAGCGACTGCCCGTCACCGCGCAGGCCGTACAGGCCGGTCAACGCCAGCACTACCGCTGCGACCAGTAACAAGCCAAACCCCAGGGCCAGTTTTCGGGGGACGGTCAGGTGCTCCAATGCAAATCCACGCGATGTCGATGACAACCTTTAATGCTCCAGTTTGCCCGAGGCGCAGAAACGCCTCACGCTCGGACAGGTCCGATAAGTGACGATGGGAGGTTAATTCAGAGGGTGCAGTGCTTGAACAACAGCCGACTATAAACTTGGCTTAAAAGCAAAATGCCATCACACAATATCATTGGCTGAATAAATAATAAACAACGCGCAAAAAATCCAAATATGGAGGAGTGAAATCCACCGTTGGCTGTTTATTAATAAGTGACTTGTGAGTAAGATCGCGGCGCTCAACAAAGGCCTGTTTTTATGTCGCTAGTTCATCATTCCGCTATAGCGTACTGCAGGTTTTTTTACTGATTCGACACGGCCGAGCCACAGGTAATAATGCTGGATGATCTTGCTATCTTCGTACAAATCGTGCGAAGCGGAAGTTTTTCACTGGCCAGTAAAAAGCTGGACATGCCCGCCAATACACTGAGTCGCCGCCTGGCCAGCCTTGAACAGTTAATGGGCACGCCGTTGTTGCTTCGCTCGACCCGGGCGCTGCGTTGTACCGCCGCCGGTGAACTTCTCTACCAACACAGTTGCGCCTCTATTGATGCCTTGCACGCCACGGTGGCGTCGATACAACAGTTGGACGGCGAGCCGCGTGGTAAAGCCCGTGTGCATGTATCCACGAGTTTTTTCGAATATTCAGACACGCACTTCTTGCAGGTATTTCTCGATAAGTACCCGGCGCTTGAACTTGAATTGATCGTCTCCGATATAGAGCCGAACTTGACAGAGCAAGGCATTGATTTATCGCTGCGGGTGGGGCAACCGAAAAAAAGCAGCGCGGTGGTTCACAAGTTGCGTGACGTGACCTTGGGTTTATATGCCAGTACCCAGTACCTGGAAAAACACGGCACCCCGCTCACCCTCGCCGACCTGACCACCCACGAACACCTGCAATACCTGGGTAAAACCCACGAAAACCGGCTGACACTCCAGCGCCAGGGCCAGACCTACAACGTGCCGGTGCGCGGCAGGTTTTCATCCGACTCCATGCTGGGCCTGATCAATGCCGCGCACCAGGGCTTGGGCATCGCGCTGCTGAACAACGTGATGACCCGCTTCGAACAAAAGGACCTGGTGCGCGTGCTGCCGGAGTATTACCTGCCAACCGACGGGTTTTACGCGGTTTACCCCAACCAGAAATCCTTATCGACGGCCGCTCGGGCGGTGCTCAACCACATGATCGACAAGGCCGACATCTGCAGGCTGCGCTGAACCGACCCGAATCATTGCGCGGCCAACTGCGCCAGATAAGCCCAGGGGTAGATCCCGCGCTGGTGCCCGTCGCTGAACACCAGTTGCACCCCGTAGCCCTGGGGGTGCACGGCCACCACGCGCACCGTGTCCGCCACCCTTACCGTACTGCCGCGCAGCCGAAACGCCTGGCATTGCGAGCACGGGCATTCGCGGCGCAGGCGCGCGTGGTCGATCCACTGCGCGCCTGTCGCCCACTCGAGCCGCAAACGCCCGTTGTCATCACGGCCAATGCGTTGGGGCGCAGCGGTCATTGCAGTTGTGCCAGGGCGATGCGCACGGCCTTGCGCACTTCCGGGTCGCCGTCGTCGGCGGCATCACGCAGCGGCCCCAGGGCGCGCGGGTCGGCCAGATCCCCCAGGGCCAGGGCCGCTTCCTTGCGCAGGTTGCTGATGCTGTGGGCCAGGGTCTGGACCAACGCGTCCAGCGCTGGCGCATAACGCAGGCG
This sequence comes from Pseudomonas sp. SDO5215_S409, assembly GCF_054071325.1. NCBI lineage: Bacteria > Pseudomonadati > Pseudomonadota > Gammaproteobacteria > Pseudomonadales > Pseudomonadaceae > Pseudomonas > Pseudomonas sp. SDO5215_S409. Next base: position 59,428 of record NZ_JBSVWN010000018.1, read on the forward strand.
CCCCAAGCTGCGCGCCGCCCGCAGGCGCACTTGCCAGTAATCGTCGGACAGCGCGGCGATCAGCGCGTCACCGGCACTGGCGCTGCCGACTTTACCCAAGGTGGTGGCGGCCTCTTCGCGCACCTGCCAGGTGGCATCGCGCAGCGCCTGGTACAGCGCGGGCAAGACCTGTTCGCCACTGGCCAGGCCCAGCGCGCCGGTGGCGGCGCGGCGAACCTCGGTGTCCGGGTCGCGGCTGGCCAGCCCGGCCAGCGCCTGCAACGCGGGCAGGTGTTTGAGCCAGCCGAGTACGCCCACCGCTTCGCGGCGCACACCGGCATCGCTATCGCCCAGGGCGTGCAAGGCGGCGGGGGCGGCGTCTTCCAGGCGCAATTCGCGCAGGGCCCGGAAGATCGCCACGCGCACCGAGGTGTCGGCATGGGTGGTCCAGGGCAACAGCAATTGGCCCGCTTCACGGGTCTTGAGCACGCTCAGGCTTTGCGCGGCGGCGTCCCGTACCGAGGGCTCGCGGTCGGTCAGTGCCTCGCACAGGGCCTGCACCACCTCGTCGTCTTCCCAGGCTTCCAACAGGCTGGCCGCCTGGGCGCGCACGTCGGTGGCCGGGTCTGTGCGCAGGCTCTGCACCAGCCAGCCGAGGCCGTCCGGGTCTTCCAGGTCGGCAAGGTCAATCAGGGCAATGCGGCGCATGCCCGCGTCCGGGGCTTGCAGCCTGGGGCGCAGCGCTTCGATGTCCGGGTTAAAGGTTTCATAGGTCATAGGGCAAATCGCGGCCTCTGGTGATCGTCGGGCAACCCGAGCGGGTTGAGACGGGGCAATTGGCGCCCGTCTTCGTGGTGCAAAAGCTCCAGGCAGTGGCGCTTGTAATGGGTGAACGCGGGCGACGTCATCAGCTCGGTGCGCCGGGGCCTGGGAAAGTCGAGCAGGAAGTCTTCGATGATGCGGCCCGGGCGCGGGCTCATCACCAGGATGCGGTCGGCCAGGAACAGCGCCTCGTCGATGTCATGGGTGACAAACACCACGGTGGTGCGGATGCGCGTCCAGATGTCCAGCAGCAGCGCCTGCATCTTCATGCGGGTCAAGGCGTCCAGCGCGCCAAAAGGCTCGTCCATCAGCAACAGGCTGGGCCGGTTGACCAGCACCCGGGCGATTTCCACGCGCTGCTGCATGCCGCCCGACAGCTGGTTCGGCCAGCGCCCGGCAAAACCGTCCAGGCCCACCAGCGCGAGGATTTCATCGGCCGCGGCCAGGCGCTCGACCTTGCCGACGCCGCGCATCTTCAAGCCAAAGGCGACGTTTTCACGCACGCTGCGCCACGGAAACAAGGTGTGTTGCTGGAATACCATGCCACGCCGGGGCGACGGCCCCGCCACCGGCTCATCGTCCATGTGCAGGCGCCCCAGGCTCGGCGCCAGGTGCCCGGCCAGCGCACCGAGCAAGGTCGATTTGCCACAGCCGGACGGGCCCAGAATGCACACGAACTGGCCGGGTTCGATGCGGCAGTCCAGCGACTTGACCGCTTCGAACGCCTGCGGCCCCTCGCCCAGGGTGATGGACAGGCCGCTGATGTCGATACGTCCTTCAGGGGGGGTCATCAGGCTTTACCTCGTGGTCGGTGCCAAGGTGTGAAAAGGCTGCCCAGGCGTTTGATCAGCACGCTGCTGCCCATGCCCAGCACGCCGATCAGCAGCATGCCGACGACAATGTCGGCGTAGTTCTGGATGGTGTAGGACGCCCAGGTGTAGTAACCGATGCCGAACTGCCCGGAGATCATCTCGGCAGTCACCAGGCAAAACCACGAGGTGCCCATGCCGATGGCCAGGCCGGTGATGATGCTGGGCGCGGCGCCCGGCACGATCACCTCCCGCAAAATGGCGGCGCGCCCGGCCCCCAGGCTGCGCGCCGAGGCGATCAGGCGCGGGTCGACGCCCTCCACACCGTGCACGGTATTGAGCAGCACCGGAAACAGCGCGCCGGTAAAGGTGATGAACACCATCGACAGCTCCGACGACGGGAACATCAGGATCGCCAGCGGAATCCACGCCACCGCCGGGATCGGCCGGATCACTTCCAGCGGTGGCAGCAGCAGGTCTTCGGCCCATTTCCAGCGGCCAATGGCGATGCCCAGGCCAATGCCCACCAGCGCCGCGGCCAGGTAGCCCTCGAACACCCGCGTGAGGCTGGCGCCCAGGTGCCGGGCCAGGTTGCCCGAGCCCACCAGGTCCACGGCGGCCTGGGCCACCGCGCCCGGGGTGGGCACGTTGGCGAACGTCACCAGCCACAGGTTCCAGTGCTGGCTGGCGGCGACCTGCCAGAACAACAGGCACAGCAGCAGCGAGAGGCTGCGGGGCAACCAGCGCCAAGCAGTGTGGGTCATAGAGGCTCCTTAGCGTGCGGCGACGGCCTGCGCGCCGGCATCGGTGAAGTTAAAGACCTTGCCACCCGAGGCCTGGGCGAATTGCTGCGCCTGGCCCTGGAGCAAAAAGGCGTTGAGCTGCCCGTGGGCGTTGGTGGCGAACCAGGCCTGGCTGGCGAGCAGCTTGATGCCGCTGTCCTGCGCCTGCGCATACACGGCGCGTACCGCCTTGCCGTCTTTTTTCAGGCTGGCGAGTGCGTTGAAGGCCGATTCGACCGAGGCGTAGCTGCGCACCCTGGGCTCGCCCTTCACCCAGATTTGCGCCACATGGCGCGCGTCGGTGATGGGCGCGCCGGTGCGGGCATCGGTAGCGTTGAGCGGGATCTGTGCGTAGTTGGCGAGCTGCGCCTGGTAGTCCAGGCCCGAAGCCTTGAAGGCGGCGCGGATGAACTGGTCATCGATAAAGGTGTTGAGGTCCAGGCCACGGTCGGCCTTTTTCAACAGCTTGAGGGTGTCGATGGCGGTGCCGACGGCCTGGCGGTATTCGGGCTTCCAGCTCAGGTCACGGGTCTGTACGCCCAGCGGGCCGTGGAACAGGTAGTTGACCTCGGCGTCCACGCCGGTGACTTTCTCGATCAGCTCGCTGTATTTTTCCGGCTCGGCGGTGAGCAGTTGGTTGGCTTCAAGGCTGGCGCGCAAATACGCGACGACAACCTCCGGGTACTGCCGGGCGTAATCCTGGTCCACCAGTGCGCCGTGAAAGGTCGGGGTGTTGGATTGCGAACCGTCGTAGATCTTGCGCGCAAAGCCGCGGTTGGGAAACAGCTCGGCAAACGGCACGAAGTCGGCATGGGCATCGACTTTGTTGGCCTGCAACGCGGAGCCTGCAACCTCCGGTGCCTGGGCGATGACGTTGACGTCTTTGAGCGGGTCCCAGCCCTGCGCCGCGATGGCGCGCAGCAGCATGCCGTGGGCGGTGGACGCAAACGGCACCGAGATGGTCTTGCCGCGCAGGTCGGCCAGGGACTGCGCGCTGGAATCATTGGGCACCACGATGCCGTTACCGCTGCCGCGGGTGTTGCCCGACAGCACGTCGATGAACACGCTGTGCTTGCCCGCGGCCTCGAACGCCACGCCGTTGAAGGCACCGGGGAAGTCAGCCATGGCGCCGAAGTCGAGTTTGCCGGCCACCATTTCATTGGTCAGCGGCGCGCCACTGGTGAAGTTTTTCCATTGGATGTCATAGGTCGCGTCTTTGTACTTGCCGTCGTGAGGCAGGTATTTGTCGAGCAGGCCCAGCTCGCGGATCAGCAAGCCGCCGGCCGCGCAATTGATGGTGGTGTCCTGGGTGCCAATGGCCACCCGGATGGTTTGCGCCTGTACAGACAGGCTCAGGGAGGCCAGCACAAGGCCGGCAACGGTTGCGCGCAAGAACATTGGGTATTCCCCTCGAATCATGGTTGAAAGAGTCGTCTCCGCCACGCTCGGGCATGGTGGGAAACGAGGGGTAAAGCGTTGGCGTCCGCGGTGTGCGGATGGCTTGGCGGCGAGCCGGGCTTAGCGCAGCAGGTACGGGATCTCGACCTTGACGGCGCCGGTGGGGCAGTCCTTCTCGCACGGCATGCAGTACCAGCACTCGTCGAACGCCATATAGGCTTTCTGGGTGGCCGGATTGATCGCCAACAGGTCCATGGGGCACACGTCGACGCAGACCGTGCAGCCCTTTTCGGCGATGCACTTGTCTTCGTCCACCGTCACGGGGGCGTTGGAGCGGAAAAAGATTTCCTGGGGCTGGTAGGCCATTTCACGGGGTCCTTGGCGCTTTGTGCGCTCTCATAAGGCTGAATCAGGCGGCGTCGGCGCCCACGCGCAGGCGGTCGTAGGCCTGCATTTCTTCGGCGTCCAACGGGATCACATAGGGTTCGACGGCTTTCTTGAAGCTGACCATGCGCCCGTCCTCGCCCTTTTTCAGGTGGCAATGGCAGAACCAGTCGGCGTCGTTGCGTTGTGGGTGGTCCACGCGGTGGTGGTACAGGCCCCAGCGGCTTTCAGCGCGAAACAGCGAGGCGCGGGCGGCCATTTCGGCGCAGTCGCGGATCACGCTGGTTTCCATCGCCCGCATCAGCTCGTGCGCGTTGTTGGCCTTCATCTGGTCCAGGTCGCGCGCGATGTCGGTGAAGCGGTCCAGGCCAATCTCCATCTTGCGGGTGACCTTGGGCGGTTGCAGGTAGTCGTTGACGAAACGGCGCAGCTTGTACTCCACCTGGGCGGGCGGCAGGCCGTGCTCGCGCTCAAGCGGCGCATACACCCGAGCCTGCTCGGCGGCCACTTGGTCGCCGCTCACTGCGCTGAACTCGCGCTGTGCCACGTAGTGCGCCGCGTTGGTGCCGGCAAACCAGCCGTAGGTAAAAGCGCCAAGCATGTAGTTATGCGGCACGGCGGCCATGTCGCCCGCCGAATACAGGCCCTTGACCGAGGTTTCGGCACGCTCGTTGACCCACACGCCCGACGCCGAATGGCCGCTGCAAAAGCCGATCTCGGAGATGTGCATCTCGACCATCTGGCTGCGGTAGTCGGTGCCGCGATTGGCGTGAAACTGGCCACGGCTGGGGCGCTCGTTGCTGTGCAGGATCTCTTCGATGTTCTGGATGGTTTCTTCGGCCAGGTGGTCGAGCTTGAGAAACACCGGGCCGTTGCCGCTTTCCAGCTCCTGGTGGAACTCCCACATCATTTGCCCGCTCCAGTAGTCGCACTCGATGAAGCGTTCGCCCTTGTTGTTGGCGGTGTAGCCGCCCAGCGGGCCGGTCACGTAGGCGCAGGCCGGGCCGTTGTAGTCCTTGATCAGCGGGTTGATCTGGAAGCACTCAAGGTTGGCAAGCTCGGCGCCTGCGTGGTAGGCCATGGCGTAGCCGTCCCCGGCGTTGGTGGGGTTTTCATAGGTGCCCATCAGGTAGCCCGACGACGGCAGGCCCAGGCGCCCGGCGGCGCCGCAGCACAGGATCACGGCCTTGGCCTTGATCGCCCGAAAGTCGGCCGTGCGGCAGTCAAAGCCCATTACGCCGTTGACCGCGCCTTCGGCGTCGGTGAGCAACCGCGTGCACACCAGGCGGTTGGTGATGGTCACCCGCGCCCGCTTGAGCTGGCGGTACAGCACCTTTTTGATGTCGTGGCCCTCGGGCATCGGCAACACGTAGGCGCCCATGTGGTGAACTTTTTTCACCGCGTAGTCGCCGGTTTCGTCCTTCTCGAACTTCACGCCCCAGCGGTCCAGCTGCTCGATGGTTTCAAAACTGTGGGTGGCGTAGGCATACACCGCCGCCTGGTTGACGATGCCGTCATTGGCGATGGTGATTTCCTTGGTGTACTGCTCAGGCGTGGAGTGGCCGGGAATGATGGCGTTGTTCAAGCCGTCCATGCCCATGCTGATGGCGCCGCTGCGCTTGACGTTGGCCTTGTCCACCAGCAGCACGCGCAGGTCGGGGTTGGCTTCCTTGGCCTTGATCGCCGCCATCGGGCCGGCCGTGCCGCCGCCGATCACCACGATGTCGTATTCCTGTTCCAGGGTTGTGCGGCTCACGGGCGGCTTCCTCGTTGACGGTCGATACGCAGGCGGTACTGGAACGCATCGCCGCGGTAGTACAGGTGTTCAAAGTCCACGGGGCGGCCATCGGCGGTGTGGGTCAGGCGCTCGATGCGCATGATCGGCGAGCCGGCCTCGACATTCAGCGCCTGGGTCAGGTCGCTGTCGGCCAGCACGGCGTCGATGGCCACGTCGGCGTGGCCCAGTTGCAGGCCGCAGTCGTTTTCCAGGATCAGGAAGATGTCGCGGGTCACCAGGTCGGCGTTTTCCAGGCGTTCGCCCAGGGCCTGGTTGAGGTAGGTGATTTCCAGTGACACCGGCTCGCGGTTGATCAGGCGCACCCGCTTGATCTGCGTGACGGTGCTGCCCTCTTCCACGCCCAGGCGCTCGGCCACCAGTTTGTCAGCGGGCACGAAGCGAAAGCTGCGCAGGCGGTTGATCACCTCGTAGCCGCGTTCGGTCATGGACTCGGCCAGCCCCTGCAAGGTGCTGACGTTCTGGTAGGCCTTGGGCTTGGACACAAACGTGCCTTTGCCGTGAATCTTGTAGATCAGCCCTTCTTTTTGCAGGTCACCCAGCGCCTGGCGCACGGTGATGCGGCTGACCTTGAACCGCGCGCCCAACTCGCTTTCGGAGGGCATCTGGGTGTTGGGCGCGTATTCGCCGTCGAGGATGCGGGTGCGCAGCAGGTCCCGCAGTTGGGCGTGCAGCGGGATGCTGGACAATGGGGACAGGCCGGAATCGTTCATTCAGATCACTTGTCATAACGAGTTATGACGAGATACTAGAAGGCTTAACTGCACATGCGGAAATACCCTTTTGGAATAAGCTAACAACAGAAAACCAGCGCCACCTTGCGCGTCAGAACGACGCCGCCAGCAACGCCTGGGTGTAGGGATGGCGCGGTGACTCGAACACCCTCTGTGCCGCGCCCTGCTCCACCACATCGCCGTCCTTGAGCACGATCAAGTCATGGGCCAGGGCGCGCACCACCGCCAGGTCATGGCTGATGAACAGGTAGGTCAGCCCGTGCTCGGCTTGCAGGCGGCGCAACAGGTCAACGATCTGGCGCTGCACCGTGCGGTCGAGTGCCGAGGTGGGTTCGTCGAGCAAGATCAGTTGCGGCTTGAGCACCAGCGCACGAGCAATGGCGATGCGTTGGCGCTGGCCGCCGGAAAATTCATGGGGGTAACGGTGCCGGGCGCCAGGGTCAAGGCCCACTTCATGCAGCACCTCGATCACGGCCTGTTCGCGTTGCCGGGCGTCCAGCCCGCTGTGCACCTGCAAGCCTTCGCCAATGATCTGCGCCACGCTCAGGCGCGGGCTGAGGCTGCCGAACGGGTCCTGAAACACCACTTGCAGGTGTTTGCGCAACGGGCGCAACGCCTTGCCGCGCAGGGTGTGCAGGGTTTGCCCGGCAAACTCGATCTGCCCGCGCGCCTCCACCAGCCGCAAAATCGCCTGGCCCAGGGTGGACTTGCCCGAGCCCGACTCCCCGACAATCCCCAGGGTCTTGCCCCGCTGCAGGTTGAACCCTACCCCCTTGACGGCGTGCAGGTAGGACCGCGCCCACGGCCAGCCGCCTTTCAGTGCAAAGCGCACCTGCAAATCCTCAACCCTCAGCAAGGTGTCGGTGTGGGCCCGCGGCACCGCGCTGCCACCGGGTTCGGCGTTGAGCAATTCGACGCTGTAGGGGTGCTGGGGCGCGGCGAACAACCGCTCACAATCGGCCTGCTCGACGATCTCTCCGCGGCGCATCACCGCCACCCGCTGGGCGATGTGGCGCACCAGGTTCAAGTCGTGGCTGATGATCAGCAACGCCATGCCCAAGCGCTGTTGCAGGCTTTGCAGCAGCAACAGGATCTTGCGTTGCACGGTCACATCCAGCGCGGTGGTCGGCTCATCGGCAATCAGCAACTGCGGCTCGCCCGCCAATGCCATGGCGATCATCACCCGTTGGCGTTGTCCGCCCGAAAGCTGATGGGGGTAGGCCTTGAGGCGTTTTTGCGGCTCGCCGATGCCCACCTGTTCAAGCAGCTCCAGAATGCGTTCGCGCGCCGCCGCGCCCGCAAGGCCGGTGTGTATGGCCAGGCTTTCTTCGAGTTGACGCTGCACCGTGTGCAACGGGTTGAGGGCGTTCATCGGTTCCTGGAAGATCATCGCGATGCGGTTGCCGCGCAGTTCGCGCAGGCGCCGTGGCGACGCGCCCAGCAGTTCTTCGCCCGCAAAGCGCAGGCTGCCCTGGATCTGGCAGGTGGCAGGTTCGAGCAGTTGCAACAGACTGTGGGCGGTCACCGACTTGCCCGAGCCCGACTCCCCGACCAGCGCCAGGCACTCGCCTGCGCGAATATCCAGGTCGATGCCGTGCACCACTTCATGGCCATTGAACGCCACTCGCAGGTTGCGCAACTCCATCAGGTTCTCACTCATTTCACGTCCTCGGGTCAAACGCATCGCGGCAGGCTTCGCCGATAAACACCAGCAACGACAGGATCAGCGCCAGCGCACAAAAGGCGGTCAGCCCAAGCCAGGGTGCTTGCAGGTTGTCTTTGCCCTGGCCGATCAGCTCACCGAGCGAGGCACTGCCCGCCGGCATGCCAAAGCCCAGAAAGTCCAAGGCAGACAAGGTGGCAATCGCCCCCGTCAGAATGAACGGCAGGTAGGTCAGGGTCGCGCTCATGGCGTTGGGCAAAATATGCCGCCACATCACCTGGGCATCGGCCACGCCCAGCGCCCGCGCCGCCTTGACGTACTCCAGGCTGCGGCTGCGCAGGAACTCGGCCCGCACCACGTCCACCAGGCTCAGCCAGGAAAACAACGCCATGATCCCCAGCAGCCACCAGAAATTGGGCTCCACGAAGCCCGACAAAATGATCAGCAGGTAGAGCCCCGGCAACCCTGACCACACCTCCAGCAAACGCTGGCCCAGCAGGTCGACCCAGCCGCCGTAGTAGCCCTGCAAGGCGCCGGCCGTGATGCCGATCACAGCGCTGATCGCCGTTAATGCCAGGGCAAACAGCAGGGAAATGCGCGTCCCGAAAATCACCCTGGCCAGCACGTCCCTGGCCTGGTCATCGGTGCCCAGCCAGTTATCCGGGCTGGGCGGGCTTGGGGCGGGCACCGTGAGGTCGAAGTTGACGGTGTCGTACCCAAAGGCGATCGGTGCAAACAGCATCCGGCCGCCCTGCCCCTGGATCAGGTCCTTGACCTGTGCACTGCGATAGTCCGGCTGGAACGGCAGTTCACCGCCAAAGTCCTGCTCGATGTAGCGCTTGAAGGCGGGGAAGTACCATTGGCCCTGATACGACACCCACAGGGGTTTGTCATTGGCGACCAGGTCGCCGCCCAGGCTCAAGGCAAACAGGCCGACGAACAGCCAAAGCGACCACCAGCCACGGCGATGGGCCTTGAAACGCGCCCAACGGCGGCGGCCCAAGGGGGACAGGTTGAACATCAGGCGGCCCTCTGGGAGAAGTCGATGCGCGGGTCGACGAGGCTGTAGCACAGGTCCCCCAGCAGTTTTATCAGCAAGCCGAACAGCGTGAAGATGAACAAGGCGCCAAACACCACCGGGTAATCCCGGGCGACAGCTGCCTCGTAACTCATGCGCCCCAGGCCATCGAGGGAGAAGATCACTTCGATCAGCAGCGAGCCGCCGAAAAACACCGTCACCAGCGCCTGCGGCAAACCGGCGACCACCAGCAGCATGGCGTTGCGAAACACATGGCCGTACAGCACCTGGTGCTCACTCAGGCCTTTGGCCCTTGCCGTGACCACGTATTGACGGGAAATCTCATTGAGGAAGCTGTTCTTGGTCAGCAGCGTCAGCGTGGCAAAACCGCCGACCACCAAGGCGCCGACCGGCAGCACCAAGTGCCAGAAGTAATCGGCCACCTTGCCCAGCGCACTCAACTGGTCGAAGTTTTCCGACACCAGCCCGCGTACCGGAAACCAGTCCAGGGCCGAGCCACTGCCAAAGGTGATGATCAACAGCAAGGCAAACAGAAACGCGGGCATCGCATAACCGATGATGATCGCGGCGCTGCTCCACAAATCGAACCGGCTGCCGTTGTACACGGCCTTGCGAATGCCCAGCGGGATCGACACGAGGTAAGTGATCAGGGTGGCCCACAGGCCCAGGGACAAGGTGACCGGCAGCTTTTGCAGGATCAGGTCGGTGACCTTGGCCCCACGGAAAAAGCTCTTGCCAAAATCCAGCCGGGCGTAGTGCTTGAGCATCAGCCACAGGCGCTCGCCCGCCGGTTTGTCGAACCCGTACTGGCGCTCGATATCGGCGATCAGTTTGGGGTCCAGGCCCCGGGTGGCGCGGGACTCGCCACCCACGGTCTCGACGTGCCCACCGCCCACCGCACCGGCGGTGCCGATACCCTGCAGGCGCGCAATGGCCTGCTCGACCGGCCCGCCGGGCGCGGCCTGCACAATTACGAAGTTGACCAGCAGGATGCACAACAAGGTGGGCACGATCAGCAATAGGCGCCGCAGGCTATAACCCCACATGGCGGTCCCCCCCTGGGCGTTGCAGCCACTGGCGTTGGGTCAGGGCCTGGGGGCTGATTTCCCACCAGGTTTCCAGGCCCGCATCGTACCGAGGGGCGATGTTCGGGCGGCCGAAGCGGTTCCACCACACCGTGGAAATGCCCGGCGGGTAGTAGTTGGGAATCCAGTAATACCCCCACTGCAACACCCGATCCAAGGCATGCGCGTAGCGCAGCATGGTCTGGCGGCTATCGGCCTGGGCCAGCCCGGTGAGCAAGGCATCCACGGCCGGGTTGCGCAAAGCCATGAAGTTGTTGGAGCCTGGGTCATCGGCACTTTCGCTGCCGAAATAGTTGAACATCTCCCGCCCCGGCGCCTGGCTGACCGGGTAGCCGCTGACGATCATGTCGTAGTCGCGAACCCGCACCCGGCTGGTGTATTGCGCGCGGTCCACGTCGCGGATGTCCAGGCGTACGCCGATCTGCGCAAGGTTGCGCTTGAACGGCAGCAGCAGCCGTTCAAAGCCTTTTTGACCGTTCAAAAAGGTGAACTGCAACGGCTCGCCACGGGCGTTCACCAACTGGTCCCCCCGCGGGGTCCAGCCCGCCGCTTCGAGCAACTTCAAGGCCTGCAGTTGTTGCGGGCGAACATTGCCGCTGCCGTCGGTCTGGGGGGCCTGGAAGACCTGGGTGAAGACTTCATCGGGGATTTGCCCGCGCCAGGGTTCAAGTATTTTCAGCTCCTGGGCATCAGGCAATTGGGTGGCCGCCAGCTCGCTATGGGAAAAGAAACTGCGCTGGCGGATGTACAGGCCGCGCATCATCTGGCGGTTGCTCCACTCAAAGTCCCACAGCAGGGCAATGGCCTGGCGCACGCGTCGGTCCTGGAACGGCGGCCGTTGCAGGTTGAACACAAACCCCTGGCTCCCCTGGGCCGCACCGGGCGCCAGGTGTTCACGTACCAGGCGCCCGTCGCTCAGGGCCGGGCCGTCGTACCCGATGCTGTAGGCGGTGGCCGAAAATTCGCGGTTGTAGTCAAAGGCGCCCGCCTTGAGCAGTTGTTGCGCGATGCTGGTGTCGCCAAAGAACTCCACACTCAGGCGATCAAAGTTGTACAGCCCGCGTGTGATCGGCAGGTCCTTGCCCCACCAGTCCTTGACCCGCTCGAAGTGCACGCTGCGCCCGGCATCCACCCGGCTGATGCGGTACGGGCCGCTGCCGGGCGGTATTTCAAACCCGGCGCCGTCGGCGAAATCGCGACTGCGCCACCAGTGTTCGGGCAACACCGGCAGGCGCGCCAGGTCCAGGGGCAAGGTGCGGTTTTCGCGGGTCTTGAAGCTGAACCGCACCTGGGTCGGTGACTCCACCACCACGTCCGCCACATCCGCAAATTGCAGGCGGTATTGCAAGTTGCCCTGGGTGGTGAACAGCTTGAAGGTGTAGCGCACGTCGTCGGCGGTGATCGCCGTGCCGTCATCGAACCGTGCGGCGGGGTTGAGGTAGAAACGCAACCAGCTGTGATCGGGGGCCAACTCCATCTGTTGGGCGACCAGGCCATAGACGCTGTAGGGCTCGTCCAGCGAACGGTAGGCCAGCGGCGCGTACAGCCAGCCATCGACATCGGCCACGCCGGTGCCTTTGTCGATGTAGGGAATCAAGTGGTCGAACTGGCCGATTTCCAGGGCCGAGCGACGCAGGCTGCCGCCTTTGGGGGCGTTGGGGTTCACATAGTCCAGGTGTTGGAAACCCGGGGCGTATTTGGGCGCATCGCCATAGACCGTCAAAAACGGCTGCGGCGCCGCGTACAGCAACGGGCTGCACAGCAGGCAGGCCAGGGTGAATGTGGGGAGGCGCATCGGTCCATCCTTTTTCAACGCCGGACGCGTTCCGTTGCACACACTTGGTATGTGCAACGGCACCGCCCTTTTTATAGCGCTAACGTTAGATCCATTGATTATTAAAAATCAGAAGTTGTAACTCAGACGGGTATAGAGCGTGCGCCCGAAGGGGTCGGCGTATTTGGGGTCGTAGCCACTCTGGAACGCGTAGGTCTGGTTGCTGAACGGCGGTTCGCGGTCGAACAGGTTTTTCACGCCCAGCGTCACCGCGACGGTTTTACGCCAGGTGTAGGTGCCCGCCAGGTCCCACACGCTGTAGGCACCCACTGCGTCGTGGCCCTCGCGGTTGGCGTCGTTGTAGCCTGCGGTGTAGCGGTTGGTCAGCGTGGCGCCGAACGGGCCACGGGTCCAGGTGCCGGTCAGGCTGTGACGCCAAGGGGCCACGGCGCCCGCGGTGGAGAACTCGCCACCGCGGAAATCACCGCGCTTGTCGATGTAATCGCCCTTGAGCTGCTCCTGGTATTTGTAGCGGCTGACGTAGGTGCCCTGCAGGCCGATGCCGAAGTCGCCGATGGCGCTGCTCGGGAAGCGGTAGTCCAGGCTGACATCGACGCCGTTGGTCTTGGTTTTCCCCAGGTTGGCAAGACCGGTGACGATGTGGTCGATGGACCCGTCGGCCTTGCGGATCAGCCGGTCGGCGTATTCGTCAGGGTTCTCGAATACCGACGACTCGGGAAATTCAGCGATCTGATTGGCGATGGTGATCCACCAGAAGTCCAGCCCGGCGGTCAGGCGTTCCACCGGCTGCGCCACAAACCCCAAGGTGACGTTGCGTGCGGTTTCCGGGCTCAAGCCGTCGTTGCCACCGTTCTGGCGACGAAACTGCTGGGCGCAGTCCCGGTTGCCGAGCCCGCCGTTGGCCGGGGTGCCGCCGGGGCACAGGCGCGGGTCGTTGTAGTTGGCCACGGTGTAGCTGGTGTACGTGGGGTTGTACAACTCATACAGCGACGGTGCGCGAAAGCCCTCGCTGTAGGCGCCGCGCACCACCAGTTCCTTGAACGGCTGGTAGCGGAACGAGTATTTGGGGTTGGTGGTGCTGCCAAAGTCGCTGTATTTGTCATGACGCACCGCTGCCGACAGTTCGAGGCTGTCGAGCACCGGCACATTCAGCTCGGCGTACTGGGCCGACACACTGCGGTTGCCGGACACCGCGCCATTGGGGTCGACGCCCAGGCTCTGAATATTCTCGGCAAACTGGGCGAAGTCCTGGTGGTAGTCCTCTTTGCGGTATTCCCCGCCCAGCGCCAGGCCGGCAGGACCTGCGCCAAACCAGTCACCGATCTCGCGGCTCACGCGCCCGTCGATGGCCTTGACCCGGCCCACGGCCGTGGCGTAGTTGCCGGTGATGGCGGCGCTTGCCAGCAGCGCCTGGCCTGCGGCGGTTTGCGGGCCAAACGGGTTGATCACGCCGTTGGCGATGCCCTGGCTGATGGTCTGGTCGTTGACGTAGCCGTCCAGCACGCTTTGCACGACCTTGTTCTGGTTGTACGAGCCGCCGACGTTGTAGTCCCACCCGGCCACGCTGCCGTCAAAACTCAACAGGAGCCGCTGGCTGGTGTTGTCATCTTCATGCTTGCGCGCGCCCGCATCGGACTCACGCCAGTTCACGTCCACCGGCTGGCTGGGGTCCAGGGCAAAGCCGCTGGCCCCGGGGGTGATGCCGTTGCCGGGATAGAACGGCGTGCCGGGGTTGACCTGATTGCCCATCAAGGTGCCGGGGCCGATTTGCGTACGGTTTTCGTTGCGCGCCCAAAAGTACTCCAGGCTCACGGTGTGGTCATCGGCCAGCTTGCCGGTGGCCTTGGCGAACGCCGAGGTTTTCTCGGTTTCGGGCACCAGGTCAAGGTAGCTCCACAGGCTCTGGCGGCAGATGCCGTTGCGCGACAGCAACCCCGGCGCGTTACAGCCGCTGCCGGCCAGCGGGTTGGTGGCATGGCTGCCCTGGCTCCAGTTCGCCGGGGCGGCGGTGCCCGAGGTGAAGTCCAGGCCGCGCCCTGGCTGGTAGTTGTAGGTGTAGTCGCGGTCTTTGGCCGCCAGGCGTGTTTGTTTGTCATAGCTGACCACGCCGAACACGTTGAACCGGTCCTGCTCCAGGTCGCCCAGCCCATAGCTGGCGTTGAAGTTATGGGTGTCCCCGCCGCCGGAACGCGTGGGTGAGTCATAGCCGGTGGAGAGCTGGCCGCCGGTCACGCTTTTTTTGGTGATGAAGTTGATGACCCCGCCGATGGCGTCGGTGCCGTACAGCGCCGAGGCACCGTCACGCAGCACTTCCACACGGTCGATGGCCGCAAACGGAATGGTGTTCAGGTCGACGCCCGAGCCATTGGTGTTGCTGACCGCGTTGTTGCCCAGGCGCCGACCGTTGAGCAGCACCAGGGTTTTGTTCGCGCCGATGCCGCGCAAATCGGCAAAGGCCGCCCCACCGCTGCTGGAGCCCACCGAGCGCCCCGAGCCGATCGAGGACTGGTTGGCGGAAATCCGGTTGATCAACTCTTCGGTGGAGCTCACGCCCTGCTCGCGCAGTTGCTCGACCCGAAGCACCGTCACCGGCACCGCCGTTTCGGCATCCACCCGGCGGATCGCGGTGCCGGTCACTTCCACACGCTCAAGCTGATGGGTGGGTTCGGTGTCTTGAGTGGACGCGGTGTCCGCCAGTGCGGGCAGCGCGTTGAGGGCCAGCAGCAACGTCATGCCTTGGCGGGCGGTAAAGGGGGTGAAGCGTTTCATGGATGACATCCCTGTGAGGTGGTGATGCAGGGATGTGCGACGAGCCGGATGTTTTTATAGGCCCGCATTTAGACCGTTGAGGCATGAGCTTATGCGCCATGCAGGCGGGGGCGCTGGCCCCCGCCTGCGGTTCAACTGCCGAAGTGATAGCTCACGTCCAGCCACCATTGGCGGCCGTAGGGGTCGTAGTTGCCCACGGGGTAATTCGGCCAGCCAGCCGAGTCATCCCGCTTGATCTGGTTGAGCAGGTTGTTGACCGTCAAACCGACGCTGGCCCGATCACTGAGTGCGTAGCGGGCACTGGCGTTGAGCACGGTCCAGGGCGATAAACGGCCGTCCCCCGCACCGTTGGTCACACTGCCGTAGCGAATGGCGGCAAGGGTGGCGGTGGTTTTCTCGTAGTCCCAGGTCAGGCTGGCGTTGACCTTGCTGCGCCAGTCGTAGACGGTGGTGGACGTGCGCCAATCCTGGGTCGGGGCGTCCTTGGACTCCTTGTAGAAGCTGGACAGCACCAGGGTGTAGCCAAGGCCTGCGTTAAACGCACCGTACTGCCCGGCGCCCCAACGGATATTGCTCTTGAAGTCCAACCCGCTGACGCGCTGGCTGGCGGCGTTGATGGCATTGATGTTGATTCTTTGCAGCTTGTTGGGGTCCACGGCGGCATTGGCCGGGTTGCGCACGACGTGCGCCAGGATGCCCTGGCAATAGGCCGAATTGAGGTCTTGCTGCCCGCTGCGGCAGGCATTTTCTTCTTGCAGCAGGCGGTTTTCATCGACGGTGGTCAGCAAGTCGTCGATCTGCACCCGCCAGTAATCGGCAGAAAAGTCGAAGTTGCGCGACGGCGACCAGACAAAGCCGTAGGTCCACGACTTGCCCCGTTCGGAGGTCAAATCGGCATTGCCGCTTTGAGTGTCGTTGACGATGCCTTTCTTGCAGGCCCCCTCCACGCCCTGGCTGCACCCGTAGTAGTCGATCTGCGACGGGAAATACCCATTGGCGTCGGCCTGGTAGATGTAGTTGAGGTCGGGTGCGCGAAAGCTGGTGCCGTAGCTGCCGCGCACCAGCAAGCTGTTCAGCGGGCGCCATTCCAGGCCCAGGTTGTAGGTGCTCTGCTGTTCGGTGCGGCCGCTGAATTTGTATTGGTCCCAGCGCCCGGCGGCGGTGGCCAGCAGGCTGTCGGTGACCGGCACACTGAATTCGGCGCCCGCTGCGTAGCGCTTGCGTGAGCCGCCCGAGGACTGGGTCGGCGCGGTGCCGTAGAAGCTGCCGTCGTTGAGGCCGCCGTCCGGGTCTACGCGGTATTGCTGTTTGCCCACTTCCAGGACACCTGCAAACCCCACGGGGCCGGCGGGCAAGTCGAACAGCTCGCCGTTGATCGAGCCGGTGTAGTTTTGCGACACCGAGCGGCTGGTCTGGGTCAGGTTGCGGCGAAACTGCTGCCATTCTTCCGGCGTGAGTGGGCGGTCCAGCCGATCGGCGTCCGGGGCGTACACCGGGTAACCGTTTTGCGTACCCAACTGGGGCCCGAGGAAATAGTCCTTTATGGACGATGCCGGGGTGTAACGCGTGGTGCGCACGCTGCGGTACACCGAGCGGTTGGCCGCCAGGTCGTAACCCCAGCTGGTGTTGGCGATTTTGTCGGACAGGCCCAGGGTGCCGGTCCACGAGGTGTCGGTCCATTTGCTGTTGTTGGTGGTGCGCCCGCCCAGTTCCTCTTCACCGAAGCGGCGATACCAACGCTCCAGGTTGCCCGAGGTCTGGTTGATGAAGTCCGGCGAGGTGAAGGTCGGGCCACGGGTGTTGTTCTGGATATGGTCCAGGCCGTACATCAGGTCGGCGAACACCTGGCCGGTGTCACTGAAATGCCAGGTGCCACGGGTGTAGCCGTCGTAGTTTTCCTTTTGCGTCTGCACGGTCCAGTAGTCGCTGTAGACCTGATCGGTCTGGCAGCGGCCGGCGTTGTTGTACAGGTGGTTGCCAAACGTCCCTTGATAGGCGCCGCATCCCGGCCCCAGGTACTGGCCGGTGCCCAGGTCGCGGCGGTAACCGATATCCGCCAGGCTCTGGCCATTTTTCATGAAGCCGCGGTCGTCCGCCCAGATCGGGTCACGCCGGGTCAGCTCCAGGCCGAACAGGCCGTCGAAGTCGCCCCAACTGCCGCCGCCGCTGAGTTGCAGGCGCTGGTTGTCGCCACCGCCCCGCTCGGTGGTGCCGCCTTTGAGGTTGACGTCGAGGCCGCTGATCTTGTCTTTGAGGATGATGTTGACCACCCCGGCGATTGCGTCCGAACCATAGATCGCCGAGGCGCCGCTGCTGAGGATCTCGATGCGATCGATAATGGCCGAGGGAATATTGGCAAGGTTGGTGAAGTTGACCTTGCCGTCATACGGCGTGGGGTAATCCGCCACGCGTCGGCCGTTGATCAACACCAGCGTGTGGTTGGGCCCCAGGCCTCGCAAGTTGAGCGCACTGGCGGCGGGCTGCCAGGTGTTGCCGTAGTCTTCACCCTGGCTCATGCCGGTGTTTTGCGTCTGGCTGGCCAATGCGTCGTAGACGTTACGGTAGCCCTTGGCCTCCATTTCCTGGTGGGTAATGGTGCTGACCGGCGTGGCGCCTTCGGTTTGCGCACGAGCAATGCGCGAGCCGGTCACGGTGACTTTTTCCAGGGCGTAGTCGGCGCTTTTGCTCACCCCGGCAGCGGCCTTGGGCGGGGGTGGCGGCGCCGGGCGCACGGTCACGCCCTGCTCGCTGTAGTCGGCTTGCAGGCCGCTGCCCTGCAAGGCCTTGCTCACCGCCTGGTGACCGTCCAGTGCCCCTTGCACCGCGGCACTGCGTTTGCCCCGCACCAGGGCCTGGTCGAAGGAAATCATCACGCCGGTCTGGCGCGAAATGTTGAGCAGCACCTCGTCCAGCGGGCCGCTCGCCAGGTTAAAGGTGTAGACCTGCGGCGCCGGGGTCTGGGCCAGCGCCAGTGTCGGGGCAAAAACCAGCAGGGTCGCCAGTGCCAGCGGGGGTAAGTGGTGTTTGAGGGACATCGTCTGAAACCTCCCTGTGAGTGGATGTACAGGGAATGAGCAGTAAGCCGGGGGTTTTTATAGGCCTGCCATAGGCCAAGATGTTCTGGCGCTATAACTTAGCGAGGATCGATGCTGACCCAGTAGTCACTGTGGTAGCTCACCCGGATCGGCAAGGAGCGTTGCAACAGCGCCAGCGTGTGCTCGGTGTCGTCCAGCGGATAAATACCGCTCAGGCGCAGGCCGGCCAGCTGCGGGTCCAGGCGCACAATGCCGTGGCGGTAGTTGCGCAGGCGGCTCACCACGTCGCCTAACGTGCGGTCATGCACCTCAAGCCGCCCCTCGGTCCAGGCCGCCTCGTCGCCCCGCACCCGTTCGACCGCGAGCACGCCCTGGGCGTCGAAACGCAGCTGCTGGCCGGCCTGCGCGATCTGCCGGACGCCGCTGCGGGTGACCACCTCCACTTGCGAATGCAACATCACCAGGCGCGTGGCGGCGTCATCGCGCTGGACCAAAAAGCGTGTGCCCAGCGCACGGATCAGACCGTGTTCGGTTTGCACCACGAACGGCCGCGCCACGTCGCGGGCCACGTCCACCCACAGTTCGCCCTCGTGCAGCGCCAGCAGGCGCTGCTGAGCATCGAAACGCTGCACCACGCGGCTGCGGGCATTGAGGGCCAGCAAGCTGCCGTCTTCCAGCGTGAGGCGCTTGCGTTCGCCCGTTGCGGTATACAACTCCCCCGCCAGCCCCCACCAGCCCAGGCTACGCCCGGCCACCAGCGAAGCGCTCGCCAGCAACAGGCTGCCGAGCACAAAGCGCCGACGGCTGGAGGGCGCATTGAGGCTATGGCGCAGGGTGTCGCTGGGCATCCGGCGCAACGCGCCAGCCTGCAACAGACGCAGGCCACCGCTCATTTGATCGATGACCTGCTGGTGGCGTGTATCTGCCCGGCACCAGGCCTCAAAGGCAGCGCGCTCTTGCGCACTGACGTGTTCGCCTTCAAGCCGGGCCATCCATAACGCGGCTTCCTCGATGACCAGCGCATCGGCGCGCGCCAGGCTCATGCGGGCGCCATCACGTGGTAACAGCGCTTGAAGGCATCGGCCATGTATTGCTGCACGCGGCTGGTGGACACCTGCAAGCGCTCGCCAATCTGGCTGTAGCTCAACCCGTCCAGTTGGTGGTACAGAAACGCGGCCTTGGCCTTGGCACTCAAACCGTCCAGCAGACGGTCCACGGCCAGCAACGCCTCGATCACCAGCGCCCGCTCTTCGGGGGACGGATGCACCTGCTCGGGCGCGTGGGCCAGGCTGGCCAGGTAGGCGCGCTCCAGGTCCTGGCGACGCCAGCCCTCGTACACCAGCCGTCGGGCGATGGTGGTCAATAATGCGCGGGGTTCACGGATAGCGCTGGGATCGGGCAATGCCAATACCCGCAGGAAGGTTTCGGACGCGATGTCCTGCGCGCTGTGATAACACCCCAGGGAGCGACTGACGGCACCGCACAACCATTGATAGTCCCTTTGAAACATTTGCCCGATCAACGTGTGACCGGGGGGCTGTTGAACACCCATGCGAAGCTCCCTCACAAATCCGCTCTGCGGCTTTAAAACGTAAGTCTTGCTGACCTGTTACCCGCTCAGGGTTGAGGAGCGGACTGTGCCGGAGAGTCGTTCTGCTTTGGAAGTAATAAAAAATATACAAAGCCGACAAAATAGGCATAAGAACAACCGCACATTGATTCTGCTGATGTTCATTATTGCCACGCGAGCGTTCAAGCTCCGCGCGGCAACCCCCTAGAGTGGCAAGCACAGTCAAGCCACCCTCCCGGCGGTGGTGATGGAGGTTGTCATGCGTTACCCATTCATCGCTTTACTCAGTCTGTTCAGCACCCTGGCGTTTGCCAGCGGTGAAACACCCGCTTCGGAGGCAAACGCCAGCGCCCCGGACAGCCAGACCTACGACTATTCCCAGGACCTGGACATCGCCAAAGTGGTGCGTGTGACCAGCGATGCGTCCAACACCTGCGGCCAGGTCAAGGGGCATATGGTGTATGTCGACAGCCAGGGTGTGCGGCACGAGTTGCAGTACCTGCGCCTGGGCGATGCCTGCGAACACGGCTGACACCATTCGTCGGGGTGGACGGGCATCGGTTACAACTATCGCCAGGCGGGTCATCACTAATCCATGAACCCTGTGACATTCATGGAGACTGCTATGAGCGATTACCCACGCCCGCCCTTCCCCCGCCAGGCCCAGGCCGTTCCCGGCACGCAAGGCAAGATGGAGCCGTACCCCGATTGCGGCGAAAAAAGCTACCGCGGCTCCGGGCGCCTGGCCAATAAGATCGCCCTGATCACCGGGGCCGACAGCGGCATCGGTCGCGCCGTGGCCATTGCCTTTGCCCGCGAAGGCGCTGACGTGGCCCTTGCCTACCTGGACGAGCATGAGGACGCCAGGGAAACCGCCCGCTGGGTGGAAGAAGCAGGCCGCCAATGCCTGTTGCTGCCCGGCGATATCGCGCAAAAAGCCACCTGCCAGGCCCTTGTCGACCAGACGGTGGAACAGTTCGGTCGCATCGATGTGCTGGTCAACAATGCGGCATTTCAAATGACGCATCAGACCTTTGAAGAGATTCCCGACGAAGAATGGGTCAAGACGTTCGATATCAACATCACGGCGATGTTTCGGATTTGCCAGGCCGCCGTACCGCACATGAAGGCCGGCGGTTCGATCATTAATACCAGTTCGGTGAACTCGGACATGCCCAAGCCAACCCTGCTGGCGTACGCCACCACCAAGGGCGCTATCGCCAACTTCACCGGCGGCCTGGCGCAACTGTTGGGGGACCGGGGTATCCGCGTGAACAGCGTGGCGCCGGGGCCGATCTGGACGCCGCTGATTGTCTCGACCATGCCCGAGGAGGAAGTACAGAATTTCGGCGGCCAGACCCCGCTGGGGCGCCCGGGTCAGCCGGTGGAAGTGGCGCCGATCTACGTGCTGCTGGCCTCGGACGAAGCCAGCTACATCTCGGGCTCACGGTATGCCGTGACCGGCGGCAAGCCGATTCTCTAAGGCCTGAGGCTGGTCAGAGATCGAAGCGGTCCACCGCCCGCCGCCGCTCGTTGTCGTCACGCACGTCATAGGCGGCGGTGGTCTGGATATTGGTGTGGTGGGCCAGTTTTTGCGCGATCGACAGGTCATGCTCTTCGATCACCCGGGTAATGAATGAACGGCGAAAGTCATGCGGCATGATCTTCACGCCCACCTGTTCGCCACGCTGGCGGGCGATGTAGTAGATCGCATGTTTGGTGATGCGCTCGCGAGTGATATGGCTGCCGCGCCGGATGCGGTTGAACAAAAACGCGTCGTCCTGTTCGCCGTCCTTTAAGTGGCTGCGACGGTAGTCGAGCCATGCCTGTAGTTTGGCGAATGCCCAGGCGGGCGCGTATTTGATCAGTTCTTTATTGCCCTTGCCGGTTACCCGCAGGCTGCGTTCTTCAAAGTTGACCTGGGCCAGGTCCAGGTCGACCGACTCGGACTTGCGCATCCCTGTGCCATACAGCAGGCCAATCACCGCGGCGTCCCGCAGGCCTTGCGGGCGCGGGTCGGCGGCGCAGACCTCCATCAACTCCCGAATCAAGGTGCGCCGCAGGTTGCGCCCCTGGCTCAGGCGCGTGCCGCCCATGGCCTTGACCGAGCGCATTTTGAGCAGGTGGTCCTGGCTGATCAGGCTCAGGCGCCAGGCCTCGTTCATCACGCCGCGCACGGCATTGACGTACAGCGACGAGGTATTCGGCGCGTACCCGTCCGCGCGCAGCACCGCCACCAGCGCCATGACCTGTTCGGGCTGGAGCAAGTGCCAGTCGATGTCTTCCAGGCCCAGGTCTTCAAAGCCCAGGCGATCGGCAGCGTCTTGCAGCACATAGCGCATGGTGAGCTGGCTGGAAGGCGCCAGGCGGGTGAGGTAGAGGGTGAGCGGGTTGCGGGTAGACTCAGTCAAGCGAGATCAGCCTTTGGATTAAATACATCGACTAACTTTTTGTTTTATCGACGTATTTAGTGAATTGGCGAGCGCAGAGTCTACCGCAGGCCCGGCGCTGGCACAAAACCCCGGGCTTATTCTTGATCATCCGGGCGGTCGGGGGTTTGCTGCTGGCCCCAATCGGCATCCTGTTTCTGCATCAGCGCAAACCAGTGCTGGCGCATGAAGTCCAGGTAGGCCTTGGGCGCCTTGGCAAAGTCCTGTTCATCGCCATAACAGCCCGGCAGCGGCAGCTCGGTGCCCTGCTCTTTATATTGGCTGACCAGCGCCTGTTGCGCGCCCGCGCTGCAGTCTTTGGGCAAGGGCATGCCTTGCAGGGCGCCGGCGTCTTCGTCCCACCAGCTGGCGCCGTTACGGTCGATGCCGCGCAGGCGGTACTTCTGCGACTTGCCCACGTGCATGATCAACTTGAAGTCATTGGGGCTGACATCGCTGGTGCAGGTACGGCCATAGCCGACCGTGACCTGGCTGATGCCATCGGCCAGCAGGTCGGTGACCCGGGTGGCGTCCAGGTTGAAGTGGGCGGCGGCGTCGAACTCGCAATGCTGCACATCGTCATAGAGCATCCACACGCGCTTGGGGCGCTCGCCGTCCAGCAGGTACTGGGCCGCGTAGACAAACGCCGACTGCGCGCCGTCGTCATCACGCTCGCTGACTTGTTCGGCGAGCACCAGCAGGTTTTTGCCCTGCTTGTCGTTCCAGGTGTAGGCGCCCACCTGTTTACCCCGCACTTCGACGCCTTCCGGCACCTGGTCAATGGCGGTAAACGCCACCGAGTCATCGGCCCGTACGGCCATTGCACACACCATGGACAACCACATCACCATCAACACTGGCCGTAAAAACTGCACGCTGTTCATCCGACTACCCTGGCAAGAGACGGCTTACTTTACCGGCACTTGCGTGCCAATGCAGAGAAGATTTATCCACAATGAACAATCGCTCGCCACCGGCGGTCTGCTGCCTGCAAGCCCAGAAAGGCGCTGGCGGCCCGCTACCTGAACACCAGCTGTCTACCTGCCAGAAAAACGACTTTTTCATCTGCGTTTCATATTCGTTAAACATTTTTGCGCTTAATCTTGGCGCACGACTTGGGAGCAAACCGCACTTTGCACGTTAACCCGTTGATTCCGCTTTACCTTTGAGCGTTTTGGTCTTTAATCACTCAAGCCAAGGAAGACCCATTACAACCCGCCGGACTGTTGAATGAATGCCAAGAATCCACGTTTGCGTTTAATCAGCCGCTTGCTGTTCAAAGCCGCCGATGACTGCTGTCTTTACGCTCCAAGTTGATCCAACCCCGAGGTCATGAATCTTTGAAACCCTACCCAATTGATTGTGTGTCGATCGTCATACCGGTCTACAACGAACAAGAGAGCCTGCCCGAATTGCTGCGCCGCACCCTCGCGGCCTGCAAACAACTGGCCTACAGCTACGAAATCATCCTGGTGGACGACGGCAGTCGCGACAACTCGGCCCAACTGTTGGAAGACGCCGCCGCCGAGCCCGGCAGCAACGTGGTCGCGGTGATCCTCAACCGCAACTACGGGCAACACGCGGCGATCATGGCAGGCTTTGAACAATCGCGTGGCGAGGTGGTGATTACCCTCGACGCCGACCTGCAAAACCCGCCAGAAGAGATCCCGCGCCTGGTCGAACAGGCCGCCCTGGGCTACGACGTCGTCGCCACGGTGCGTAACAACCGCCAGGACTCGGCCTTGCGCCGCTGGCCGTCGCGCCTGATCAACCTGGCCGTGCAACGCTCCACCGGCGTGGCCATGAGCGACTACGGCTGCATGCTGCGCGCTTACCGCCGCACTGTGGTAGACGCCATGCTCGCCTGCCGCGAGCGCAGCACCTTTATCCCGATCCTGGCCAACGGCTTCGCTCGCCACACCACGGAAATCCTGGTGCATCACGCCGAGCGTGAACACGGCGACTCCAAATACAGCGCCATGCGCCTGATCAGCCTGATGTTCGACCTGCTGACCTGCATGACCACCACGCCGCTGCGCCTGCTCTCCATCGTGGGTTTCAGCCTGGCTGCGCTGGGCATGCTGTTTGCCTTCGCATTGATCGTGCTGCGCCTGGCGTTCGGCGCAGTCTGGGCAGGCGACGGCATGTTCGTGCTGTTCGCCGTGCTGTTCGTGTTTACCGGCGGTCAATTCATTGGCATGGGCCTGTTGGGTGAATACCTGGGCCGCATGTACAGCGATGTGCGCGCCCGCCCACGCTTCTTCATCGAAAAGGTGCTGCGCAACCAACCGGCCACCCCGGCGCCGGTTGTCGTCGTTGACGGGCTGGCCACTTCTCACTCTTCCACTTCCCCTTCCGATCAGGTTTCGTCATGAGTTCAAACGCCGTTGTCTTCGCCTACCACGATATTGGCTGCGCAGGCATTGAAGCCCTGCTGAACGCGGGTTACACCATCGCCGCCGTGTTCACCCATGCCGATGACCCCAAGGAAAACAACTTCTACGGCTCCGTTGCCCAGCTGTGCGCCCGCAACGGCATCCCGGTACATGCCCCGGAGGACGCCAACCACCCGCTGTGGATCGAGCGTATCGCCAAGCTGAAGCCGGACTACATTTTCTCGTTCTACTACCGCAACCTGCTGAGCGAAGCCCTGCTGGCCACCGCCGCCAAAGGCGCGTTCAACCTGCACGGCTCGCTGCTGCCGCAATACCGTGGCCGCGCACCGGCCAACTGGGTGCTGGTCAACGGCGAAACCGAAACCGGCGTGACCCTGCACCGCATGGTCAAGCGTGCCGACGCGGGCGCCATCCTGGCCCAGCACGCCGTGGCCATCGAGCGCACCGACACCGGCCTGAGCCTGCACGGCAAACTGCGTGACGCCGCCGCCAACCTGCTGCGCGACGCCCTGCCACAACTGGCCCAGGGCAAGCTGACCGAAACCGCCCAGGACGAAAGCAAGGCCACCTATTTTGGTCGCCGCACCGCTGCCGACGGCAAGCTGGACTGGAAAAAGCCTGCTGAAGAGCTGTTCAACCTGGTCCGCGCCGTGACCCAGCCCTACCCGGGCGCGTTCTGCGCCGTGGGCGAGCACAAGCTGATCGTCTGGAGCGCCGAGGTCGTCAAGGGCAACGAAGGCCTGGCACCCGGCCGCGTGATCAGCGTCAACCCGCTGCGCATCGCCTGCGGTGAAGACTCGCTGGTGGTCACCTTTGGCCAGCGCAATGACAACGGCCTGTACCTGGCCGGCCCTTCGCTGGCCGACGAGCTGGGCCTGGTGGACGGCTCCGTGCTGCGTGGCGCCGAGTCGGGCCGCAAGCCACGTCGTACCCGCGTATTGATCCTGGGCGTGAACGGCTTTATCGGTAACCACTTGTCCGAGCGCCTGCTGCGTGACGACCGTTACGAGATCTACGGCCTGGACATCGGCTCCGACGCCATTGAGCGCCTGCGCAGCCACCCTAACTTCCACTACGTGGAAGGCGACATCAGCATTCACTCCGAGTGGATCGAATACCACGTCAAGAAGTGCGACGTGGTGCTGCCGTTGGTGGCCATCGCCACCCCGATCGAATACACCCGCAACCCGCTGCGCGTGTTTGAACTGGACTTTGAAGAGAACCTGAAACTGGTTCGCTACTGCGTCAAGTACAACAAGCGCGTGATCTTCCCGTCGACGTCCGAAGTGTATGGCATGTGCCAGGACCAGTACTTCGACGAAGACACCTCCAACCTGGTGGTGGGCCCGATCAACAAGCAGCGCTGGATCTACTCCGTGTCCAAGCAACTGCTGGACCGCGTGATCTGGGCATACGGCGCCAAAGGCCTGAACTTCACCCTGTTCCGTCCGTTCAACTGGATGGGCCCGCGCCTGGACCGTCTGGATTCGGCCCGTATCGGCAGCTCCCGCGCCATCACCCAGCTGATCCTGAACCTGGTGGAAGGCACGCCGATCCGCCTGTTCGACGGTGGCGAGCAGAAGCGCTGCTTCACCGACATCGCCGACGGCATCGAGGCGCTGGCACGCATCATCGACAACGACAATGACGTGTGCAACGGCCAGGTCATCAACATCGGCAACCCGGAAAACGAAGCCAGCATCCGTCAATTGGGCGAAGAGCTGCTGCGTCAGTTCGAGGCTCACCCGCTGCGCAGCAACTTCCCTCCGTTCGCAGGTTTTCGCGATGTGGAGAGCAAGGCGTTCTACGGCACGGGTTACCAGGACGTGGCGCACCGCAAGCCAAGCATCGAAAACGCCAAGCGCCTGCTGAACTGGGAGCCGACCGTGGAGATGAGCGAAACCATCGGCAACACCCTGGACTTCTTCCTGCGTGAAGCCATGCTCGAAATCGCGGACAAGCGCTGATGCAGGCAGGTCTACGCATCGACGTCGACACCTACCGAGGCACCCGTGATGGGGTGCCGCGGTTGTTGGAGCTGCTGGAGGAAGCCGGGGTAAAAGCCACGTTTTTCTTTAGCGTCGGGCCGGACAACATGGGGCGCCACTTGTGGCGCCTCATCCGCCCGCAGTTCCTGTGGAAGATGTTGCGCTCCAACGCAGCGGGCCTGTATGGCTGGGACATTTTGCTGGCCGGCACCGCCTGGCCCGGCAAACCGATTGGCCGTGACCTGGGGCACCTGATGCGCCAGGCCAAGGCTGCCGGCCACGAAGTGGGGCTGCACGCGTGGGACCACCACGGCTGGCAGGCCAACACCGGGCGCTGGAGCGATGCGCAATTGACCGAGCAGACCCGCCGGGGTGTGGACACCCTGAGCGACATCCTCGGTGAACGCATCGACTGTTCCGCCGCGGCCGGCTGGCGGGCGGACGAGCGCGTGGTGCAGGCCAAGCAGGGTTTCAACTTCCGTTACAACAGCGATTGCCGTGGCACCAGCCTGTTCCGCCCGACATTGGCGGACGGCAGTGCAGGCACGCCCCAGATTCCGGTAGACCTGCCGACCTTCGACGAAGTCGTCGGGCCGGTGGTGGCTGCCAAGGATTTCAATACGTTCATCCTCGACCGGTTCACCGCGTCGGCGCTCAACGTTTATACGATCCATGCAGAAGTGGAAGGGATTCTAATGGCTAATGAGTTTCGCCAGTTGCTCGCCCAGGCAGGGCAGCGCGGCATTGATTTCACCCCGCTGGGCAACCTGTTGCCCCACGACCTGACCACCCTGCCCCAGCAACAGCTGGTGCGCGGCGCGCTGAGCGGCCGCGAGGGTTGGCTTGGAGTGCAACAGGCATGATCCGGCGGTGGGCGTTGCCCCTGCTCGTGGTGGCATTCGGGTTGTTCTACCTGCTCCCGCTGACCACCCACGGCTTGTGGATTCCGGATGAAACCCGGTATGCCCAGATCAGCCAGGAAATGCTCCTGACCGGTAAGTGGGCCTCGCCGCACTTCATGGGCATTCGCTACTTTGAAAAACCGGCAGCCGGGTACTGGATGATCGCGCTGGGCCAGGCGATCTTTGGCCAGAACCTGTTCGGTGTACGGTTTGCCTCGGCCTTGAGCACGGGCCTGAGCATCGTGCTGGTGTACCTGGTGGCCCGGCGCTTGTGGAACGATCCGCGTAAAAGCCTGGTCAGCACCGTGCTGTACATGAGCTTTGCAAGCGTGGCGTTTCTGGGCGGGTACGCCAACCTCGACCCGCAGTTCACCTTGTGGGTCAACCTGACCGGCGCCGCCTTGTGGTTCTGCTTTGACAGCACCACCACGCGCGGGCGCTTGTGGTCGTGGGCGTTGCTCGGGTTCGCCTGCGGCATGGGCTTTATGACCAAGGGGTTTCTCGCCTGGTTGCTGCCGGTGCTGATCGCCCTGCCCTTCGCCCTCTGGCAAAAACGCTTCGGCGAACTGCTGCGCTATGGCCTGGTGGCGGTCGCGGTGGCCATCCTCGTGAGCTTGCCGTGGGCCCTGATGGTGCACCTGCAAGAGCCGGACTACTGGAACTTCTTCTTCTGGCACGAGCACATCCAGCGCTTTGCCGGTGAAGATGCCCAGCACTCCGAACCCTGGTGGTATTACCTGCCGCTGATGCTGGCGTTCAGCCTGCCGTGGATGGCCTTGCTGCCCTCCACCGCACGCCAGGCGTGGCAGGCAAAAAGCACGGCCAGCACCGCGTTCCTGGTGCTGTGGCTGGTGATGCCGCTGGCGTTCTTCAGCCTGGCCAAGGGTAAGTTGCCGTCCTACATCATGCCGTGCCTGCTGCCGCTCGCCCTGCTGATGGGCACTACACTGGCCGACAAACTGGCCCAGGGCCGTGCCCGCGTGTTGCGCATCAACGGCTGGCTCAACCTGGTCATTGGCGTGCTGGGCCTTTTGACCCTCACCTGGTTCCAACTGAAAAAGCCGGTGTATGCGCCCCACCAGGAGCTGTCGAGCCTGGTGCTGGTGTTTTTGTTTCTGTTCGGCTGGATCGTCGCCAACCTGCTGCAAGCCGCACGCCCGTTGCAGCTGTGGGCCGCGCCGGTGTTCGGCAGCTGGTTGCTGATGGCGCTGGTGCCGGGCGCGCTGCCGCATTCGGTGGTTTACAACAAGACCCCTGACCAATTCATCATCGACCACCTGGCCGAGCTGCAACCGGCCAAAGCGCTGCTCAGTAACGACCTGGGCGCCGCTTCAGCCTTGTCGTGGCGCCTGAAGCAGCCGGACGTGACGCTGTACAACACCGTCGGCGAAGTGAAATACGGCATTGCCTACCCCGACACCGCGTATCGCCGGGTTGACCTCACTCAAGTCCAGCAATGGATGACCCAAGCCCGCAGCAAAGGCCCCGTGGGCGTGGTGATGCGGGTCAAGGGTGATGACGAGCGCCAGGAAGTCGAGCTGCTGCCCAAAGACGGTAAACGTTACGAGCAAGGCAACATCGTGATCCTGATATTCGACCAGGTCGGCGCGCCATGACCACCCTGCTCCTGCTACTGGCCGCCTGCCTGCTGACGTGCATGGGCCAGGTTTCGCAGAAATTTGCCGTGGAAAGCTGGCGTGACCTGCCCGACGGCTGGGCGCTGAAGCTGCGTTCGCCGTGGCTGTGGGCCGCGCTGCTGTGCCTGGGCCTGGGCCTGTTGGTGTGGTTGTTGGTGTTGCAACGCCTGGAAGTCGGCATCGCCTACCCGATGCTCAGCCTCAATTTTGTACTGGTCACGCTGGTGGCCCGCTTTGTCTTTCGTGAACACATCGATGCCCGGCATTGGCTGGGCGTGGCGCTGGTGATTGCAGGCGTCGTGCTGCTGGGGCGTCACGTATGAGCCAGGTGCGTGGTTTTGCGCTGGCATTAGGCAGCGTGGCCCTGGTGAGCGGCGCCCAACTGGGCATGCGCTGGAGCATGACGCGCCTGCCATTGCCGGCCGACTGGCTGACGGCGCTGGGCAGCGGCAGCATCGACCTGGGTGCACTGGGCGTGGTGACGCTGGCGATCATCGCGTATGCCCTGTCGATGCTGTGCTGGCTGGGCGCCCTCAAGCACCTGCCGCTGGGGCGCGCCTATTCGCTGCTGAGCATCAGCTATGCACTGGTCTACCTGCTGGCGGCCAGCCTGCCGGTGTTCAACGAACATTTTTCGCTTTCAAAAACTGCGGGGGTGGCCTTGGTCATGCTCGGAGTCCTGACTATCAACTCTCGTCGTGTTAGCAGCACAAGTCCCAGGAATACCCCATGAAAATCAGTGTATTTGGTAGTGGTTACGTCGGTCTGGTGCAGGCCACCGTATTGGCCGAGGTGGGTCACGATGTCATCTGCATGGACGTTGACGAGAACAAGGTCAAGTTGTTGCAACAGGGCCACGTGAGCATTTTTGAGCCGGGCCTGTCGGCCATGGTCAAGGAAAACCTGGAAAGCGGCCGCCTGCGCTTTACCTACGACGAAAAACTCGCGGTGGAACATGGTGAAGTCTTGTTCATCGCCGTGGGCACGCCGTCGGACGAAGACGGTTCTGCCGACCTCAAATACGTACTGTCGGTGGGCGATGCCGTCGCTCGTCATCGGATCGAGCCGGTCATTCTGGTAGAAAAGTCCACCGTTCCTGTAGGCACCGGCGACACCCTGCGGGCACATATCGAGAAAAACCTGCTGAACGCCGGCCGCAGCCTGCAATTCGATATCGTCTCCAACCCCGAGTTTCTCAAGGAAGGCTCGGCCGTTGCCGACTGCCGCCGCCCGGACCGCATTGTGATCGGCTGCGAGCGCGAAGAAGTGCGCGACGTCATGCGTGAACTCTACGCGCCGTTCAACCGCAACCACGACCGCATCATTTTCATGGACCTGCGCAGCGCCGAACTGACCAAGTACGCCGCCAACTGCATGCTGGCCACCAAGATCAGCTTTATCAACCAGATCGCCGAGCTGGCCGAACACCTGGGCGCCGACATCGAAGCCATCCGCCTGGGCATCGGTGCCGACACGCGTATCGGCTACCACTTCATCTACCCGGGCTGCGGCTACGGCGGCTCGTGCTTCCCCAAAGACATGCGCGCCCTGATCCACAGCGCCAAGGAAGCCAACTGCTCGAGCGACCTGCTGGAAGCGGTCGAGGCGATCAACCAGCGCCAGAAGAGCAAGCTGTTTGAACGCGTCAACGCGTTCTTTAAAGGCGACTTGCGCGGCAAAACCTTTGCGATCTGGGGCCTGGCGTTCAAGCCCAACACCGATGACATGCGCGACGCGCCAAGCCGGGTGCTGATGGAAGCCCTGTGGGCCGCTGGCGCCAACGTGCGGGCCTTCGACCCTGAAGCCATGCAGGAAACCCAACGCATCTACGGCGACGACCCGCGTCTGATGCTCATGGGCACGCCAGAGTCGACCCTCAGCGGCTCCGACGCGCTGATCGTCTGCACCGAATGGCAGCAGTTCAAGGCGCCGGACTTCGACTTGATCCAGCAACGCCTGAAAACCCCGGTGATCTTCGACGGCCGCAACCTGTACGACGGCGAGCGCCTGGCCCGCCGTGGCTTGCAGTACTACCCGATGGGCCGTGGCGACTCCTGCAAACTGCCGATTCCGCAGCAGCAGTGGGTCTCCCAGGCTGAGGAAGCCTGAGACGTGGACAAAGCTCTCCGGCCCCTGCTCAGTCCGACGATCCGCCGACAATCGCTGGGGCTGGGGCTCCTGGCACTGATCCTGTTCATCGCCGGTAACTGGCACCAGGCAATCATTGGGTTCGACTCGCGCTTCGTGCTGTTTGCACAGGAGATGTTGCGCCATGGGCCCGGGTTCTTCCCCACGACCTACGGCCAGCCGTACGCCGACTACCTGTCGACGTCGACGTTGTTCACCTGGTTGTTGTCGTTGCCACTGGGTGAAGTCACCAGCCTCACGGCATGGCTACCCACGGCCATCGCCTCGGCGGTGATCGTGGTGCTGGTGTACCGGCTCACGGCCCCCTACTCCCGGCGCTGGGGCCTGTTGAGCATCGCCTTGTTGTTGTTCAGCAGCACGTTTATCAGCGAAACCCGCTCGGTATCCCTCGACCAGATGCTGGCGGCGGTGTGCCTGGCGGTGTTTTACCTGGGCTATGCGCACGATCACCTGGGCGCAAGCAAACGCCTGCACTGGTTGTTCCTGCTGCTGATCCTGGGGTTTGCCATCCGCGGGCCGATCGGCCTTGTGATCCCCACCGGCATGCTGTGCAGCTACTACCTGGTCAACCGTCAATGGCGCCAATTCTTCAGCTTCGGCCTGCTGGCCCTGGCCTTGTTGGTGGCGTGCGTGGGCCTGTTGCTGTTGCTGGCCAAGCTCAGCGGTGGTGAAGGGTTCATGCAGGACGTGATCCGCATGCAGTTCCTGGGGCGCATGGACGGCAGCGAAGGCTCCAGCGGTGTGCTGTATTACTTCAGCAGTTCGCTGGGCAACTACGCGCCGACCTACCCGTTGGCGGTGCTGGTGGTGCTTGCGCTGCTGATTAAAAGCCACCGCCAGCCGGGGCCTGCGCTGCAACTGGTGATGTACTGCATCGCTGCCGGGCTGATCGTGATGATCGGCTTGTCGGTGCCTCAGGCCAAGAAGGCCCGCTACATCCTGCCGATGATACCGATGGCAGCGATACTGGCGGCTTATCCGTTCCAGGCCACGCGGGGTCGCGTGTTTGCGTGCCTGCGCGGCGTGATGCTGGCGCTCTGGGTGGCGGTGCCGGGCCTGCTGATCGTGGCGGTGTTTGTTGCGCTGCGTCGTTTCCCCGAGCAAATTCACGACGTCAAGCTGATTCTCACCCTGCTGGTCGTGCTCCAAACGGTGGTCCTCGCCCTGCTGTTCAAACGCCCGCTACGCCTCGTAGGCCCTGCGTTCGGCGCGGTGCTGGCGGTGTGGGCGGCCTACATCCTCATGGTCGAGCCCCTGGAGCGCCAGCTGTACGACACGCGCACCTTTGCCCTGCAAACACGTGCCTTGATGAAAGAGCAGCCCGCGCCGCTGGTGCTGCACGGGTTGGGCAAGGACGCAAAAGCGATCAAGTTCGTGGTCAATCTCAATTGCGACAAGGTCCCGCTGTTTACCCAGCAGGCCTCGGACCTCAAGCCATTGCAGGGCCCGGTCTGGGTGGTCATGAGCCAGGCCGATTACGAAGGCTTGACTGACCCGCGCATGCGCTCGCTGGTGCCGGTGATGAGCGGCCCGTTCGACAAAAACCCGTACGTGCTGTTGTACCTGGCCAAGCCTGTGCAACCTTGAGGCGGGATTGAACTCGGCGGCGCTGAAACCGCCGAGTTCATTTTTCTCTGTAGTTTTAAGTCTTAAAACGCGTAAGAAACTTCATTATTTAATTAATGTGACCCGCTTCTCAGTAGCAACTACTGAGAAAGTTCCTACGCATCTATCCGTAACTACCCCACTCATTTGCCCTTCCCGCCTTAAATAGGGCTATGTAAACTCGCCAGCCAAACGCGTTAATTAATTAATACATTTTAATCATTTAAAACGGAACCAAAGGCGCGGCCCAGAGCCCTGCGCCCTTTCCAGCGAGAAGCGGCCGCCCATCACCTCACGCCATTCCCGATGCCGCGGCCCTTTTTTCAGCGATAACAATAATTAAGCTTTAAACGGCACAGGACGTTGCCGTTTATAACATTCAGAGGAATACCCCGTGTCCGATTATCAAGTGCCGGCTTCATCTAAGGATGGTCTGAAGTAGGCCACTATGTTTCGACAGCCGAGCCATAGACGCTT